>NZ_JBSSDI010000002.1:0-139716 GCF_054060575.1 Thermostichus sp. MS-CIW-15
AGCCGACTGCTGAAGCAGTGCAGGATGGTGAGGATATCCTCAACCAGTTCCTGCTGGGGAGAGAGGTGATCGTCATCGAGAACCAAGACTTCGCATCCGTATTGACGGCAGTACCACTCAACGAACTCAAATCCAAACCGGCAGAGTCGATCCCGGTGAGCGACCACAATTGTTCCGACATCTCCCGCACGAACTCGTTCCAATAAGGCAAGGAACTTTGGCCTTTTGAAGTTGAGACCGCCGCCAACCTCTCCGACCACTTCGGCTCCAGGATAGAGGTTAACCAGTCTTGCAATCTGTCTCTCCAAGTCTGACTTTTGCCCTCGACTGCTGACTCGGGCGTACAAAACGACTCGTTTGGCTTTCTTTGGCGTTCTGATGTAGCTGTCGAGGTCATACCTTCTTGCCCTACCAGATGGAGTACGTATTGCTTTGATCCAGCCTTTCTGTTCCCATCGCCTCAAGGTGTGGAGACACACCCCAAAATAATCCGCCGCTTCTCTCGGTTTTACATACCTAGCCATACCAAGCAGCCATACTGAACATACTGGGCATTATTTTCAGTATAGTCCAGCATATCATTGACTAGAGTCATGCTCCCTATGCTACTGCCCCAGGAAGGCCGCAATAGCGCCGGCAATGGCCTCATTGCCCCCCCGATCCAACTTCTCCGACGCCTGGGGTGGGTAGGGGGGATCCCGCAGGAAGTCCCAGGATCCCGCAAAGAACTCTTCCGGCGAGAGGATGCGGTGCCATCCGTAGCGCCGCAATCCCTCCACCAACAGGGGCGACTCGGCAAACCCCGACCGGTTGACACAGGCCATGGGCGTGCCACAGCGCAGCGCCTCTGCCAAGGTGCCATAGCCCGGCTTGGACACCACCCAACGGCAGAGGGGCATGACATCCACCGGCCGCCACACCTGGCCGTCTAGAATCTGCAAGTTGGGCAGAGCAGGAGCCTTTGGGTCGAAGGTGAGAAACTGCCAGTCGGGAAAATCCGCCAGCCGCTCGTAAGGCAAGCCCTGCAACCCCAGCCCGCCAAAGGTTAACAAAACCGTGGGCCGCTCCCGCTCCAGCCCCAGGCGCCGGGCCACCTCCTCTCCTGAGTAGCGCGGATCCGACCCCGTCAGCCCCACTGCCTCTTGGTGAGGGAAGGCGGCCATAGGCTCGGCAAAGGGCAGGCGAAACAGCCGCTGGCAGCGCCCGTACAGCTCGCGGATCCAGGCCACCAAGGGCTGAAACTGGGGGCCGTAGTCTTGGTAGATAAAATCCCAGCCGAAGTTGCTGGCCATCCAGCAGGGGATCCCGGCGGCCTCGGCAATGGCGGTGGCGATGGGGGGCACATCCGCCAGGATCAACGGCACCCCCTGGCTGCGAATGAACTCGGCCTCCTCCCGGATGAGGTCGGCAGCCCCCGCTTGAAACGCCTTGAGAGCAGCCAGCGTGGCCGGCAGATCCGCCTGCAAGCCATCCGGCTGCACCACCCCCACATCCAAACCCCGCGGCCGGTGCACAAACTCCCCTTCCCCGTAGCGCTGCAGCAGCCAGGCGGGGGCCGGCGTCACCCAAATGGGCAGGATCTGCGCATCCTGCCGCCGCAAAGTGTTCACCACCGCCGCCAGCCGGGTGACGTGCCCAAACCCGTGGGCCGTTGCCGCTACATAGAGAGGAATGGGATTCACCGCCATAGCCTTAAGAAAGAACAGGCTGAGGTTTTTCCCGCCGGGATCCCCAGAGGTTGCCGGCCAAGATAAGTCCCAGGCCCAGCACCGATCCCGGCGCGATCGGCTCCCGCAACAGCACCCCAATCAGCCCCAGCGACAAGAATGGCGTTACATAGACCCAATTGGCCAGGGATCCGCGCTCGTGGGCCAGCTCCAGGGCCCGCAGCCAAAACACAAAAGTCAACCCCATCTCCGCCAAGCCGATGTAGGCTGCCCAGGCCAGCCCCGCCATTGTCCACCTCAGCTCCTGAAACGGCAAGAGCAGCAGGCAGTAGAAGCTGCCGAAGACAAACCCCATGAACAGCTTCAGCACCGCGTCCCGTCCATCCCGCACATTGAGCAGCCAGTAGAGGGCCCAAATGGCAGCGCTGCCCACCGCCAGCCCCACCCCCCAGGGATCCTCCACCTGCCAGGTGTCCCAGGATCCCCCCGTGGCCACCAGCACCGCCCCCACTAGGCTCATGCCCAAAGCCAGCAGCAGCCGCCCGCGCAGGCGCTCCCCCAACAGCGGCGCCGCCAAGAGAGCCAGCAGCAGCGGCCAGGTGTAATTCAAAGCCAGCGCCGCCTGGGCCGAGAGGCGATCATAGGCCTGGAACAGCACCCCGTAGTAGCCGAGCGGGTTAAGTAGCCCCTGCAGCGCCGACAAGGCAATCTGGGATCGCTTCTGCTGGCGGACAAGATGCGCCCGCCCTGTAGCCACCAGAACCATCCCCAAGATCAGGCAGGAGCTGCACGCGGAAAAAATTAGCAAAAGCGTTGGCGCAAGGTGTTGCAGGCCAAACTTAAAGGCGCTGGCCGCCGTGGCCCAGCCCAAGATAGCTGCCGCCAGGTAGGCATAAGCCCGCCAGGGATCCCTGCCCATCAAAAGCGGTCCAGATCCCTGTCGTCCGCCTTTGGCCTAGCTCCGGTGGAAAGGCCCAGCCGCGGCGCCACCACCCAGGCGTAGAGCAGATAGCCCAGCCCCGCCACCACTGCCCACCTGAGAACGGTGCCGAAAACCCGGAAGAACAGCCCGACCAGAAGAATACAGCCCAGAATGGCGAAGACCGTCACCAGTGGACGCCCCCAAGTCTCAACCCAAGCTCGGACGGCACTTTTCCCCTGAGACGCAACGGATGTTCCTGGATCTCCAGAGGCCGCCGCCGCTTGCTCCAGTTCACGCTCAAGCTGTTTCAGCCGTTCTTGTTCTGAGAAAGAGAGATCGGACATAGAGAGCAGTCTCCAGCGGTGTCACCTCCATCTTACGAGCTGCTCCCGAAGATGGGCAGACTAAGCCCGCGCCGAAGGGATCTCCTGAACCATAGCCCGGAACACATCCAAAGCCGGGCCAGGGCGACGGTTAGGACGCGGAGCCGGGATCTCGTTGGGCACAAACGGCTTCTCAACCACCACCTTGGGCTTGGCAGGCGTAGCCGTTGCCGCAGGGCTAGAGGACTGGGTTGGAGCGGATTGGGCAGGCGCCGGACGAAAAGGGCCGGTAACAAAATCCACGAGGCCGCCGAAGAGAATGGCAAAGAAGGAAAAAAGACCGCCGAACAGCTTTTTGAGGATGCCCATATAAGAGTTTGCCGATGTCGTAAAGTTCTGCAACTGGCCATTCATTATTGTTAAGAACGGGCAGCTTGGCTATAGGTAGATATGCTTTTTTCGACTCAGGGATCCCATACCTGCCTGCCGGTGGCATCAAACCGCCGCAGCGGCAGGGCCAACTCCAGCTCCTGCAGCTCCAGCGGCTCCGAGAAGCGCCGGCTGCGCCCCAGCTCAAAGCCATCCGCTGCCGCCGGATTCACCGCGTAGCCGATATCCGCCATGGCTCCCACCGTGAGGATGCTCAAGGGGTTGGGCACCCCCCGGTCGAGGCGGCTGGTCATCAGCTCGCGGCCCAAGACGCTCTCCCGCCAATGGGCATCGCGGGATCCCTCCCCAAACTGATTCTCTAAAGGAACAGAAGGGGCGTTCCCCCCCAATGTGATAAAAGCGTCAACTGCCCGCGGGCCGATAAAGCGGGGGTCATAGCCCGGCGGCGTCGGCTGATCCCGCCTCACCAACCCTACCGTCAGCCCCTTGGGATCCCAGACGCTGGGCAAAAAGCCAAGCGCATGGCCCAACTCGTGCAGGGCAGTAATGGGCAGATCCCCCCGCTCTTCCAAAGCCGAGAGGTTTTGGCTGTTGAAGAGCACAATTGAATAGAACGGCAAGCCATTCGAGGCCCGCACAAAGCAAGGAGCCGCCCCCCCCAAAACCCGCTCGTTGCCTAGGTCTCTCGCCCTCACCTCTACCAACAGATCGTCAATGGGGAAATTGAGCGGCGTGCTGGGAAATCCCTGATTGCATGCGTCGGCCTGAATAGAGGTGGGGGGCAAATCTGGCTGGTCCCCGACAATGATCTGCTGCCATCTCAAGGCCGCGCTGCGGACAATGGCTTGCTGACTGGGAGTGAGGCTGTTGTCGGGAAAGCGAAGGTCGATCGTGAACTGGGGAACAGAGGTAGGCGTCAGCGAAGGCAGAACAGTCGGGGTAGGGGTGAGGACGACAGCTGGAGTAGAGGTGGGAACGATGGTTGGAATGGGAGTAGGAATGACACTTACCGAAGAGGAACCACCACTTCCCCCGCAAGCCTTGAGCGCCAGCAGCAAGAGCATCGCCACCAGGGATCCGATCGGGCGCAAGCTCCACGTTCTGCCGCCAAGCTTCCGAAAATCCTTCACACTGCCTCCCAACCCAAAAGCCCCACAGCCCAGACAGATCATACCGGTTGCCTCCATTTGCCGAGCAGGATTGGCCCTGGGCTCTGCCACCCATACCCATTCTCAATGGGCGATGTCTAGGAGGCTGGGGAAACCTCTGTGGATCCTCATGAACAAAAACTGGGGCCTGAATGACACAGCAAGGATAGCTTGGTAGCCCCGTATTTTAGTGCGGCGAGGAAAAGCCCGTAAGCAAGTTGCTCGCCAATGGTGTGATTGTTGATGAGGCGTGCCCTTCCTAGGCAAGCACCCAAAACGGTGAAAAACCCGAGTAGGGGCAAGCGCCCAGGAGATGTCTCAGCTAACTTGCTAAGTAGGCAGAACTTTGGGGCTTTGCCCCAAGGAACTGTCTAGAAGCGTCTTGACAGCCCCCTTGCGAGTCCGTTCCTGGACTGCGTAAGAATCCCCTGCCTTTAGGCAGTGGGAGTGTGAATAATAACAGTCACCTCAAGAGTGAGCGAAGATGGGCCTGGCGGCACGTTTTTTTGAGCCCTTTCAATCCAGCAGGTCGGAAGAACCGTCTTCCTCTTCTAGGCTCCAACCCGCCCCCAAAGCGTCCGCTGCTGCCGCCCGCAACGCCTGAGTGTCCGCCCACAACTGCGCAGGATCCGATAGCGGATCCGACAAAGGCACCAAACGCAAGATGCGGCTCTCCTGAACCAGATCGATCACCACACTGGGCCGTTCCCCCTCCAGGCCTGCCACCTCCGAGGGGGAGGGATCCCGCAAGCAGGCGTAGTCAAAGCTGTTTAGGTTGAGATAAAGGCTGCGATTGGCCACCAAGGTAGCCGCCGTTGCATCCTGAAACACCTCCATCACATAGCCCTCCCCCTGCTTTCGTACCCGACCATCGACAATATCGAAGTAGCGAACCCGCCCCAGATCCGCCAGAAGACGGTAAATATCCCGCTTATTAACCAAAATTCCGCTATCTACGATACAGGGGGCACAAGGACGAGTGTCTGTCATGGAGCAGTCGGTCTTGGGGAGCAAGCGGATCGACAACAGGCAAGAAGCAATTAGAAGTAATGCTCAACAACAGCTAGCAACCATCGCAAATCCTCTAGAAAATAGCAACCCCCCACAAGTCTAAGACTTGGGCAAACAAAACCAGAGAACCTCAGGCAATCAAGACGAGAAAAAGTCAACAGCCCTACAAACTTAAGCCATTGCAGTACAGCCCTTTGCTTTGCTCCAAAAAGCCTCTAGCCTGCTTCTCGGAAACTCAGTTCTGGCCTCCCTCGAATGTACCACAGCTTTCCAAAAAGGGGCACCGATCCCTCCCAGGTAAAGGACAAGGGAAACTGGTCAATAGCCAGCAGATTTTCATCTGTATATTGTGGGAAAATAGGTGATTAAAGGGTTTGAGACACTAGATATTGTAGGTAAGGGTGAGGACGGGCCATCGCGACCGAACCTCTGCCCTAGGATGGATCTTGGCTACCCTTTTGATTTACTTGTCCAGATCGTCTGTCATCGATGACGAAAGCTTGCCAACAGCCTGTTGGGCCGCACCACCCACCGCTTGACCAACTTGGGGGCCGAGAGGGGTAGCCTCAGTTAGACGAGTTCTGCTTAGAACATCCAAGAGGCTCTATTAGGTTTAAAGTGAGGAGTAACCCGACAAAGAGTGAGGCTCGACCATGACGCTGGCTCAGGAGGCAACCGCCCAAATCCCCGCCTTTTGCGAAGGGATCCGCTACTTTGGCGATCCCTGGCCGGAATTCGACCGCCTGGGCCAGGAACCTGCAGTGGATGCTGCCACCGGCAAGCTGCGGGATCCGGGCAGTCGCATGGCCGCCTACCAGACCTTGCTCTATGCCGATGCGCTGCGCTACCTCACCCTGCAGATGACCGCCAGCAAAGCCTCGGGCCACCCGGGCGGCTTTGCCAGCCAAGCGGAAGCCTATGCCGCTTTGGTGTACCTGGGCCAAAAGAACATCCCTACCGAGGTGGGCCACCACGCGCCCGGCTTCTATGCCGCCATGTTCTTGGATGGATCGCTGGCGGAGATGGGCATCCACACCGTCGCCGACTTGCAGGCTCGCTTTCGGGAACGGGAAGGGCTGCTGGGTCACCTCTCTGGCTACATCCCCGGCCTGCTAGCGCCAGCAGGGCCCCTTGGGCAGGGGCAGCATTTTGCCATGGCCGCCGCCTTGCTCTACCCGGATCGGCTCTTCCCCGTCACCATCGGCGATGGGGGCCTGGGGGAGCCCTACGTGATGAGCTCCATGATCCACTTTCACACCGCCTTCCCGCAGCGCACCAACTTCCTGCCGGTGCTGGTCTGGAACGGCTACAGCCAAGAGCACCACAGCATGATCTCTACCTTCACCAACGCTCAGATGGCCGAGTACTGGCGGGGCAACGGCTTTGAGGAAGTGGTGCTGGTGGATGCCAAAGACTTCGACGATGCCCAACAGCCTGGCCCCTACGTGGATAGCACCCAATTTTCCCTGGAAGCCCGCTTGGCCTTTGTCCAAAGAGTGCTGGTAGAGATGGAACGGGCCATCCAGTGCGCTCTAGGCGGCCACCTGACGGTTTTCATCCTCAAGCAACTGAAGGGGGCAGGCGTGCACGCCAAGGGATCCAAATCCCACAACCTCTACGCCCACCACACCTTGGATCACCCCGACATCGTGGCCGCTCTGGAGGCACGGGCCCTGCACCCAGCCGCTTGGGCTCTGGTGCGCCAAAATTGTGAACGGGCTGCTGGCGGGCCGGCAGCCAAGGTGGTGGTAACCGAATTCGTCCGCCCTCTGCCGCCCTTGGGATCCCTCAACTTAACCGAGTTCTCCCTCGGCGATAAGCAGGTTTCCACCACTGCCATCGGCGCCCTGGTGCTACAGGTGGGGCAGAAAGACCCCGACTTTCTGGTGGCCAACGCTGACGGCAATGAGGCCTCTGGCCTTGCCAATGTCAACCAGGGCCTGAAAGTGATCCACCCCACGGCGGATCCCCTCTACAACCAACAGCCCCAAGGGCAGGTCTACGAACCCCTTAGCGAAGATGCTTGTGCCGGCCTGACGGCAGGCCTGGCGCTCTTTGGCGGGCGCTCCCTGTGGTGTTCTTACGAATCCTTTGCCGTCAACGGCCTGCCCATCTGGCAGACGGTGACCCAGGCGATGGCCGAGCTGCGCCGCCCCACCCCTTCCGCCATTGCTCTCTACACCGCCGGAGCCCTGGAACAAGGCCGCAACGGCTGGACCCACCAACGCCCGGAAATTGAAGCCTACCTGGCGGCCATGATGCGCAACGGCAACATCTTCCCCCTCTTTCCCCCCGACGCCAACTGCGCCCAAGCCGCCTACGAGTGGGCCTTGTCTACCTACAACAAAGGGATCCCGATCTTTGCCAGCAAAACCCCCCTGCCCATCCGCACCACCCTGGAACAGGCTCGCCAAGCAGTAGAGCAGGGCTGCACCGTGCTGCAGGAAGTGCCCGGATCCCGCACAGTGGTCTTTGCCGTGGTGGGGGATATGATCCTCCTGCCGGTGTTTGCCGCGGCTGAGCAGCTCCAAGCCCAGGGGATCGGCAGCAAAATTGTTTCCGTGGTCAACCCCCGCCGTCTCTATCGCCCCGGCGATATAGCCTGGTCTACCTGTGCCCAACCCGATGGGGAGTTCATGTCTGACCAGGAGTTTGCCGCCTGGTTTGCCGGCGAAGCCCTTATCGGCGTGACCGGCGGCTCCAGCCTGATGTTGGAGCCCCTGTTGCTGCGCTACACTGGCCCGCGCGACATCTTTGCCTGGAAACGTGGCGAAACCACCGCCACCCCTACGGAACTCATGGACTACAACAGCCTGACAGCCCAGGCGCTGGCAGAGAGGGCAAAGCAACTGCTAGGCTGAGGGCGAGCTTTTAGCTTGGTTAGCATTGTCCACCTTATTTTTTCCTATGACTGAGGCTAGCTATCTCCGAGAGAAGCTTGAGAGGATATCTCCCACCGAGAGTGTAGAGCGAGTTGTTGTCCAACACTTTGCTGTTCCCCTCCTGCATGCGCTTGGCTTTCACGACTTGGAAATTAGATATGAATTCGAGACAGGTTGTGGCCAGGTCGACCTCGCCGCAAGAAAGAACGAAGATCCTGAAGATACTTTCTTTAACTCCCAAAGGAACCCCTACTTGCTTTTGGAGGCAAAATCCAGAGTAGTCAACCTCAAAGAAGGATCTTGCTATAGGGATGCAGTTTGTCAGATAGAAAGTTACTTGCTTGCCAAGAACTGCAAATCTGCAAAATGGGGAATTATCACCAATGCAAATAACATCCAGCTTTGGAGGAGGCACGGAAAAGTTGTTCACCCTGCTACAGCAAACCTTGATATTAGCTCAAATAACATTGAGGGCATAGTTCGCAACTTGCGAGACAAGATAGAAAACTACGAGCGGGCTTTGACTATCTGCGTGTATAACAATAAAGGGGGCGTAGGCAAAACAACGACGGTCATTAACCTTGCGGCAACACTAGCAGCCAAGAGAAAAAAGGTCTTAGTTGTTGACTTTGATTCCCAAGGAGATCTGACAAGAAACTTGGGAGTTACTCCTGGAAAAATTACACTGACGCAGTGCTTAAAGGATCCCAAAATAGATGTTCATTCCGTTGTCCAAACATACAGACTCAAGACAGTTAGACAAGGCAAACAGAGTATAGTTTCCATCTTTGACATCATCCCAAGAGACCCTGAACTGGAAACGTTAACTGATAGCCAGGCGGTAGCATATATTCAGAAGGGAACTCGGCGCCTTCGCGATCTCATTGCTCCTCTTCGCAATGAGTATGACTACATCCTAATTGACTGCCCAACTCAATGGCTTTACTTTAGCCAGAGTGGTGTTTTTGCTGCCGACGTTATTTTGATACCTACCCGCCCCGACGATCTGTCTTCCCTGAATAATGCTGCTAGAGTAATCACCAGATTTGTTCCAGAAACTGCTAGGTCACGACAGGATGGTGGCCCCAGGACTTTGCCTATCTTTTTCAATGGCGTCCCCTCAGGAAACGAAAACACTATTAAACGAGCAAATGATGAGATAGAAAAAATTGTCAGCCAAGAGAGAAGCATGAACCTACTTCCATATTTCTGGCCGCATTTTAAGAGAGGTAATGAAAACAAAAGCATTTTTGGGATACCTGACTATGTAGTGATATCCTCTGCAAGCTTTGATCGAAAGCCTGCCGTCTTTCACAAGAAAGTTTTAGAATACTACCAGAGTCTTGCCCGTGAGTACTTTATCGATGAGTGAGTTTTCAGATCTAGGTAGGTTGGTTAACTTACCCCTTGAGAGCATTACGCCCGCCGACGGGTTTTCTGCTCCCTCCTTCCTTGTTGCCGCAGCCGCAGATCAGCTAAGGGCGACAGGAGGACACAACTGGGTTCCTCTGCTGGTGGTCGAGGCTGGCGACTATCAGTACAAGGCCATTGGTAACCATTTTGTCTATGCAGTTGCTCGAGAGGCAGGGCTGGAGAGGCTCTGGTGCATTGTTGTCGATCCCGACCCAGAGCAGGTTAAGCAGGCCCAAATCCTCACCAGAGAAATTGTCCCAAAGGTGAATCTGACAGAGGCCCCGAGAGAAACTATCTTGGCCGCGTTGAGATACCTGGCCGAGCAGCCCGGCACCCCCCTTAAGGGAGTTGATATAACCATTGCAGCCGCGCGAATTGCGGAGGCAGATAGGAGCTGGTGGCAGGACTTAACCCCCATAACCAAGCTGGGGTGCAAAATTACACGAGGCAAAAAGTTGGAGGCCCTGAAAGAAGTATTTTTTCTAGCTCCTACAGCGCCACCTCCTAGCCAGAAGAAGTCGTCTAAAAAATCCACAGCATCTGCCAGGGCCAAGAAAACAAGCGCAACTTGCTCCCGCAAAAAGAAAGAGGGCTAGAAGGGCGGCAGAGCAAGACCAGCTTTACTCTTCTCTTAGTACCGCTGTTCTCCTACCCAAAGGCCCACCAGCGCTGCTTGGCCCCAGGGATCCACCTTCACCTCTGCTCGCAGTGTTTCTGGGTTGCGGCGGATCTCTAGTTCCAGAACATCTCCCAGCGCTTCCGAAATGAAAAACTCTTCGATCCCAAACCTAAGCTGCCGCCCATCAAACCACCCTTGCAGGACAACCTCCCCAGGCCGCAGCTCCCTGGGCCGGTCGCGACTGATGGCAATGGCCTGCCAGGGTTGAGCAGGATCCCCGGCAGGAGGGGCCAAGCACAGGTAGAGGATCCCTGGCTTAGCGAGCTCAGGGGACCAGCCGGGCAGTTTCTCTAGGGTGGAAAGCTGGGCAACGGTGTAGCTCAAAGCTACGTAGCGGCCCCGCAAGGGGTCATAGGGATCCAGAGGAGCAATCTGCAAGTAGATCGGGGAGCCAGTGGCAAGGGTAAGCGCCTTCCGAGCTGGCACCAGCCCAACCAGGCCCACCTGCAGCACCAGGGCCAGCCAAAACAGGGATCCCTTAAGAAAAGGAGGCGACATTGCCAGCCGACGAGAGCAACTTCCTGCACAAAGATGCTATCCTAGTTAAGCATCTTCCCGGCTCAGTAGCTCAGCGGTAGAGCAGGGGACTCATAAGCCCTGGGTCGCGTGTTCAAATCACGCCTGAGCCATCCTTCCTAAGGCTCTGGTTACAGCTTGTGGAGGACAGTTAAGCTGGAGCTCCGGCTTTTGCTCTCAGGTTGCAAGAGGCGGCACTTCCAAGGGCGAGCAAAGCCCCTTGAGCTATTCCGATCCCGGATAAAAGCCGAGATCCATTACCTGCTCAAGCGTGTAGGGACACTCGGCGGGCAGATCCTCTTCCGAGAGCGGCGTTTCTTTCACCACCAACAGGATCCCGTCTTGGTAAGCCTCTGGCAGAGCTGCCAAAAGCTCAGGCTTTAGGCTAGGACTCTCTTTGAGCAATTGCTGGATTTGGCGACGTTGTTCGCTAATAGTTGCCCGCCAACTTTTGCCGCGAAGCTGGAGCTGGAACTGCCCCTTGAGGAGGTGTCCCGGCAGGATCCCCAAGCGATTGACCAATTCGCGGCGCTCTTGCCTGCCCAAAGCCTCGATTTCCTCTGCCAGATGGCCCGCTCGCTCCGAGAGGCAGGGTTTCGCTTTGAGCAGTTGGAACAATTCTACATGCCTAGCCAACCAAAGTGGGTCGGCTACACCTACTGGGGTATAGCCTCCCCTGAGCCGGAGGGGGGATCCCAGGCGGGTTAGCCGCTTCTAAAGCCCGACCTTGCCTTTCTCAGGGCTAGTCACAGAACTGCAGCCGGGATTGCGGCTGTCGCATGGCCGGATCCAGCTCGCAGATCAGCTCGAAGTTGATCACCCGCCAGCGCTGCGGCGAGCCACCGGCTCCTTCAGGAAGCTGGGAGCTGAAGCTAACCGGCAGGCCGTAGAGGCGGGGTGGGCCGGGGCGCCGCTGGGATCCCTGCTCCAGGTAGGGGGTGAGCAAAGAGCGGTAGCGCTCGGCCACGATCACCTGCGTGGCCCGCATCCCCTTCATGCGCAGGCGATCCAGCTCTTCGTGAATCTCGAAGCGGATCCCATCGGCATGGGTGTGCTGGCGGTACCAGCGGCCTTCCCAGAGGCGCCAACGCCGCCCTGATTGCAGGTGAACCAGCTCCTCTTGCTCGGGATCTGCCTCAAAGGCGCCGTGGCGATGGCAGAGGTAGGTATCGGTCAGGGTAAGGGCCGCAATCGTCTGCCGACAGTGGGGGCATTGAATGCTGGGGCCAAAGATGGGATAGGAGAAAGCAACGGTCATAGGAAACCCCACAGAATGCGGCTGGGTGTCTGGGCAAATCCGCGGCTGTCCACATTAATTATAGGTGTGGCCTTTTGCAGATCTGGCTCACGCGGATCCCTCTGGCCAAATCCGACAAAGTATTCTAAGATCATAGCCAGGGAAAAGCCTGCCCAAAGCCCCCCGCGACGGCAGGTAGATTCCCAAGGATCTCCGCAATGATAACGGGGAGTGGGTAGCGCCCACTTCTTTGCTTTTTTAGGGGGAAGATGCCCCCGCTGCCGGCTCCAGCTTCGCTGGGCTGGGATCTGGCCGTTACACCGAGTTGGCGATGAGTTGGCTATGGTTCACCCTCTGATCCCGCAGTTGGAGAGTCTGGCCCGTCCCTTGGCCGCTCGACTGGGGTACGAGTTGGTACAGATGGTTTTTCACACCAACCAGTATCCGCCGGTGCTGCGGGTGGATATCCGTCCGCTGGATCCGGAGCAGGAAACCAGCCACGCCGATTGCGAAGCTATGAGCCAGGCCTTGGAAGTGGAGCTGGATCGAGTGGATCTGATCCCCGGCCATTATGTGCTGGAGGTCTCCAGCCCCGGCATCAGCAACCTCCTCATCAGCGACCGCGACTTTGTGGTTTTCAAAGGGTTTGCGGTGGAGGTGACGGTGGATCCCCCCTACAAGGGCAAAGCTGTCTGGTCAGGGCATCTGCTGGGTCGGGATGAGGAGAAAGTTGCCCTATCCCTCAAGGGACGGCGCGTGCAGTTGCCCCGCGCCTCGGTGCAGCGGGTTGTCCTCTCAGAGGCGGAAACCGAGTAGAGGAATGGGGATAGAGAGGACGTTCGAGCGCGAAGTGTGTTGCCCTGTCTTCGCGTCGGAGCTGCCTGCTGTGCGGCGATGCATTTCCCGTCAGGATTGCGGAGCAACAGTGATAGCAGTTTCATCCCAGCTTAAGTTGCATTAGGAGGACAACAGCTTATGTCGATGGTGCCTCTGCCCGGTTTGGCAGAAATGGTGGAGATGATCTCGCGGGAGCGCAACTTGCCCCGCCATGCGGTCACCAACGCCTTGCGGGAGGCGCTGCTCAAGGGCTACGAACGCTACCGCAAAACCATTCAGCGAGATGTCGTCTTTGAAGAAGACCACTTCCGCAACTTCGATGTAGAGCTGGATGTGGAGGCAGGGGGCTTTCGCATTTTGGCCACCAAAACCATTGTCGAGGAGGTACGGGATCCAGATCACGAGATCTCCCTGTACGACGTGCAGCAGGACTACCCGGAAGCCGAAGTTGGCTGGGAAGTAACCAATGACGTCACTCCCCAACAGGCGGAGTTTGGCCGCATGGCGGCCATCCAAACCAAGCAGGTGCTGGCCCAGAAGTTGCGTGACCAGCAGCGCCGCCTGATTCAAGAAGAGTTCCGCGACCTGGAAAATACCGTGTTGCAGGCACGGGTGCTGCGCACGGAGCGGCAGACGGTGATCATGGCGGTATCCAGCGGTTTTGGGCAGCCGGAGGTGGAAGCCGAACTGCCCAAGAAGGAGCAGTTGGCCAGCGATCGCTACACCCCCAACGCGGTGATGAAGGTCTACCTCAAAAAGGTATACGAGGGATCCCGGCGGGGGCCGCAGCTTTTGGTTTCTCGGGCCGACGCCGGCTTGGTGGTGAACCTGTTCGCCAACGAGGTGCCGGAGATCGAAGAGGACATTGTGCGCATCGTGGCGGTGGCGCGGGAGGCCAACCCGCCTTCCCGCAACGTGGGGCCGCGCACCAAGATTGCCGTCGATACCGTGGAGCGGGACGTGGATCCGGTGGGGGCCTGTATTGGGGCAAGGGGATCCCGGATTCAGGCGGTGGTGGCAGAGCTGCGCAACGAGAAGATCGACGTCATCCGCTGGTCGCCGGATCCGGCCACCTACATCGCCAACGCCCTCAGCCCGGCCAAGGTGGTGGAGGTGCGGTTGGTGGATCCGGAGATCCAACAGGCCCATGTGCTGGTGACCAGCGACCAGCTCAGCCTGGCCATCGGCAAAGAGGGGCAAAATGTGCGCCTGGCCGCTCGCCTCACTGGCTGGAAAATTGACATCAAGGAAGTGGAGAGCTACCGGGCAGCGCTGGAGGAGGCGCAAGCGCAGGGGCTGCCGTATCCCTTCATCACGCCGGCGGCTTTGGAGCGCTTCCGGCGGCGGGAAGAGCGAGCCGCTTTGGGGCTGGACGAGGAGTACCCAGAGAAGCTTCGCCTAGAGGAGGAGCTGGAAGAGGACGATAGGCTGGAGGAAGACTGGGTCGAGGAAGACGAGGACTTCGACTACGACGCCGAGTTCGACATCGCCCAGCCCAAGGCCTAGAGCCGAGGGGCCTCGGCAGTCGGTAAACTGAGGTAAAGACCCTTTCCGCCTGCCCTTGAACTCCTCCCAGCCGATCATCCTTGGTATATCGGGCGCCTCCGGGATGCTCTACGCCGTGCGCGCCCTACACGTTCTGCTCAGCCTGGATTACCGCGTCGAGGTGGTGGCCTCCAAAGCGGCCTATCAGGTGTGGCAAGGGGAGCAAGGGGTGCCGTTGCCGGCAGATCCCCAGCGGCAGGCCCAGTTTTGGCGGCAGCAGGCCGAAAGCGAGGGCGGATCCTTGGTCTGCCACCGCTGGCAAGATGTGGGGGCAACCATTGCCAGCGGCTCCTACCGCACGCAGGGGATGTTGGTGATCCCATGCAGCATGGGCACGGTAGCCAAGTTGGCCGCTGGGCTGAGCTCTGACCTGCTGGAGCGGGCGGCTGACGTGCAGCTCAAAGAAGGCCGCCGCCTGGTCATCGTGCCGCGGGAAACCCCCTTCAGCCTCATTCACCTGCGCAACCTGACCATCCTGGCAGAGGCAGGGGCGCGCATCGTCCCGGCCATTCCGGCCTGGTACCACCAGCCGCGTACCCTCTTGGACTTGGTGGACTTTGTGGTGGTGAAGGCCCTGGATCAGTTTGGCATCGACAGCGACCTCATCCAGCGCTGGCAGGGGATGCGTCAGCGTCAGATCCTCAAGCTGCCCCCCGAGGACTAAAGGGATCCCTTGGCCCTCATCCCTAGCCGCTTTCCCAACCGGAGAGGGAGGTTCCCACCTAGCGCGATCATTCATTCATACATAAGGTTTCACCGCTAGCAGGGAGGGCACTGCTGAACCTGGGCAGGGGAACTGGCTGGACTAGCCAGCCGCGGGATTCTTGCGAAGGTGGGTGGACAAGTTAGGGCAAGTCTCCAGGCTAGCTGCCCACTCACTAATGAGGGTGTTGACCCAGTGGGGCAGCTCGTCGTGAGCGCAGTGGCCCACCCCTGGCAGCTTCACCAACGTAAGAGCCGGCTGCCAGCGCTTAAACTGATCCGCCAAAAAGCTGGGCACCGCCGGATCTTCCTGGCCCCAGAGGAGGAGAATGGGCATCTTGAGCGTGGGCAACAGGCGCTTGGGACTGTCGAAGCGGCGGCAGAGAATGGCCCTCAGGCTATCCAAAAACACGTGGGCTGCCCCCGGCTCAAAGGCCGGCCTCTGGAAGATCTGCACCAGCTCCTCGTCCACCTGCTCGTCCCGCTTGTAGACATTTTTGATCCAGGCCCGCAGCACCTCGGTTTGTCGCAGCCAGTTAAACAAATGAGGATAGGTGAGCGGGCAGCCCAAAACAGCCAGGATCCCTTCGCAAAGGGCCTGCACCAACACATCCCAAGGAGGGGACAATTCTTCGGGGTGAGGCCCATCGGCACAACTGATCAAGCACAAACCCTTCACCATCTGGGGATAGCGGGCAGCCACAATCACCCCCACCAGGCCCCCAATGGAATGGCCTACCAGGAGGCTGGGCTGCTGGATGTGGGTTCGCCAAAACTCGTACACCTGCTCGACCCACAGATCGACGCTGTAGGCGATCTCCGGCTTGGCACTCTCGCCAAATCCCAGCAGGTCGAGAGCATAGACGGAGCGCTGGGATCCCAGAGGAACAATGTTGTGGCGCCAATGGCCCACCGAGGCCCCAAAGCCATGGATCAAGATGGCCGGAGCCGCCGTCAAGTTCACCTGGCCGCTGGCGGTTTGGGCGCGACTGGGGGTGTAGGTGAAATGAATAGGCCAGCCGCGCCAGAGCCAGGTTTGGGAATGACCATAGCGAGGAAGCCCTGAGACGGGATCCCTGCTGCCGACCGAAGAGGGGGGCGTCGCAAGGGAGGGGAAACCTGCCCCGCCGACAGCAGCAGAGGGAGAAGAAGAAGGAGGGTTATGTTCAGGCAAGGGAGGATTGACACTCCCACCGCCTAAGGGCGGGGGATTCTTACGCAGTCCACAAAAGAACCCATAACGGCGTTGTCAAAGCGCCTCTAGACAGTTCCTTAAGGCAAAGCCCCAAGGTTCTGCTTACTTCTCGCTCCAGAGGATTTGTTGCTGCTCGGGTTTTTCACCGTAGTTAGCGTTTTCCCCTGGTCTGGCTAGGATTATAGCAGTTAGCAACTAAAGTCGCTAGCGGGCTTTTCCGCCCCGCACTAAAGTGCGGGGCTACCAAGCTATCCTTTTGTATGTGACAACAGCAGGCCCACCTCCATCAGGATAGACCGATCTTAGCGGTTGCTGGAGGGCGTCTAGAGTGGACTGGAGGGGCGTTTCTCTCAGATAACCCTCTTGAGCGGCTTTTTCTGGACATTCCCCACCCCTTTTTCCAAACAAAACCGCTTGCGTCAACAGGATGGAGAAAACCCTCCTGCCAGATGTGGCTCTGCCTACCGATCCCATGATGGATGAAACAGCTTGGATAGACCCCATTACAGCGGCCAGCTTCCGCCAGATTGACCAAGAGATCGGCCCCCATCCCTGGCAAGGGATCCCCTATGAGATCGTGCGCCGCGCCATCCACGCCACCGCTGACTTCGAGCTGCGGGATCGCTTTGTGTTCAGCCCCACGGCAGTTGAGGCGGGACTGGCGGCCCTGCGGCAACGACGGCCGCTGGTGGTGGATGTGCGGATGGTGGCCGCCGGGATCCAAGCTGGCCTCGCGGCGCAGGGGATCCCGCTCCATTGCGCTTTGGACTGGGCAGAAGAGCCTCTTGAAGCCGGGCAAACGCGCACGGCCCAGGGGATGGTCAAGGTAGCCCGGCGCTACCCGGAAGCGATCTTTGTCGTCGGCAACGCGCCCACGGCGCTGCTGGCGCTGGTGGAAGAGATGCGGGCCCAGCGGATCCGGCCCAGCCTGGTGATCGGGGTGCCAGTGGGCTTTGTGGCAGTGGAAGAGGCCAAACGGGCGCTAGCGCAAACGGATGTCCCCCAGATTCGGGTGGAGGGCCGCAAAGGCGGATCCCCGGTGGCCGCTGCCATCGTCAATGCCCTACTGCTGGCCGCCCGCCGGGATCCCATCCCCAACTGACTAGAATTGGAACGACATCTTCAGACCTTTCCCATGACCCCCGAACAAGAGGAGTGGCTGATCCGCAACCTTCAGCTTCAACAAGAACAGCTTCAAGAGATCCGAGCCGAACAGCAGAGAGCTGCCGAGCGGTTTGAGGCCCAGATGACGGAGATGCGGCAGGCCTTTGCCGCCCAAATTGCCGAGATCCGAGCCGAGCAGCAGCGGGCCGCCGAGCGTTTCTCCGCCGAGATCGCCGAGATCCGAACTGAGCAGCAGCGGGCTGCCGAGCGCTTTGAGGCTCAGATGACGGAGATGCGGCAGGCCTTTGCCGCCCAAATTGCCGAGATCCGGGCCGAGCAGCAGCGGGCCGCCGAGCGTTTCTCCGCCGAGATCGCCGAACTCCGGGCTGAGCGGCAACAAGCTGCCGAGCGGTTTGAGGCTCAGATGACGGAGATGCGGCAGGCCTTTGCCGCCCAAATTGCCGAGATCCGGGCCGAGCAGCAGCGGGCTGCCGAGCGTTTCTCCGCCGAGATCGCCGAGATCCGAACTGAGCAGCAGCGGGCTGCCGAGCGCTTTGAGGTCCAGATGGCCGCAATGCGAGCCGAGCGGCAGGCCATCGAAGCCCAGCTCCAGACCGAAATCCAGGAGATCCGGACGCTGATTCAGCACAACCAGGAGCGGATTCGCCAGAACGAAGAGCGGGGAGATGAGCTGGAGAGGGCCATCCAGGAATCCCGCCGCGATATGCAGGCCGGCTTTGCCGAGCTGAGGGAGGCGCAAGCCCTGATGATGGAGCAATTCCGGGAGCGGGATGGCCGCCTGATCGAGGCTCATCTGGGCTTTATTCGGGAAATGCGGGAGATGCAGCGGGAAGTGGCGGAGTTGCGCCTGGATTTTCTCAACCACATGCGCCAGTACCACCCGCCTGTCGAACGCTAGATGGCTACGACAACATCTGGCCGATCACCTCAGCTTGCGGTTATAGGGGTAGCAGCAGATGGCTCGGTGGCCTCTTGGGCGATTCCCCCCCTCTCCCAAGCGCAAACCTTGGCCGGGCCCTCCAGCTTGCTGCAGCACTTTGCTGACCATCCGGCCCGCCAGATCCGGCTTACTGGACCAGTGGAAAGTTGGATCCCGCTTTTGCAAAAGGAGCTGGCGCAGGGATCCCTGGTTTTGTTGGCCAGCGGGGATCCGCTGTTTTTTGGGATTGGGCGCCTGTTAACGCAGTACTTCCCGGCGGAGCAACTGGCCTTTTATCCCCAAGTCAGCTCAGTGCAGTTGGCCCTCAACCGCCTGCAGATCCCCTGGCAGGAGGCCACCATCCTCAGCCTGCACGGGCGGGGGGTGGAGCGGTTGCAAGACGCCCTTAGGCAGGGATCCCCTCTTATTGTGGCCCTGACCGATCCGGAGCACACCCCGGCGGCGGTGGCCCAGTTTATCGCCGACCTGCGGCTGCCGGTGCGCTACCAGGGCTGGGTGTGCAGCCAACTGGGATCCCCCCACGAGCAGATCCTGCCCCTGCAAGAAGGGGAGAAATCTGCCTTCCCCAGCCCCAACTTGGTGGTGTTGCGGCGCGTTGAGCCGGAACCGGATCCCCGCCGCTGGCCTTTGGTGGGGATCCCGGACGACCAGTTCCACACCTTTCCCGACCAGCCCGGCCTGATCACCAAGCAGCCCATCCGACTGCTCACGCTGGGGGCGCTGCAACTGCCGCGGCAGGGAGTGGTGTGGGATATCGGGGCCGGCACCGGTTCCGTAGCCGTGGAGATCGCCCGCCTCTCCCCCCAGCTCCAGGTCTATGCCATCGAGCGCAACGCCACAGGCATTTGTCTTATCCGGCGCAACCGCCAACGCTTCGATCTGGAAAACCTGCACGTGATCCCGGGGACAGCGCCCCGGGTGCTGGCCGACCTGCCGGATCCGGAGCGGGTGTTGCTGGGGGGAGGCGGCAAAGGGATCCGCGATCTGCTGCCGGCGGTGGCGGCCCGCCTGCGGCCTGAGGGGATCTTGGTGGCTAACTTCGCCACCCTGGAAACCTGCAGCGAAGCTCTGCAATGGCTGCGCTCGCGGGGCTGGCAGGTGCGGGTGGAACACATCCAGATCTCCCGTTCCACGGCCTTGGCCGAGGGCACCCGCTTTTCCCCGCTCAACCCCGTTTACCTGCTGCAAGGGATCCCTTCAAATTTGAGGTTGCAGTAACGGCCTCGTCGCCCTGCCCCCAGCTGGGGGCAATTTACCCCTCGTCCTCCTCATCGGTGGTGAAGCTCGGTCGGTACAGGTAGGAGGGGCGGTTGGTCTTCTTAATTTGATCCTTGATGGACTCCAGGTCGATGTAGCGATCCGCCAAGTTAATTAGCTGGTCGCTGGTCATCGAGCGCAGGCTAACTACCTCCACCCGCGCCCCTTGGTAGCTGACGGCATTGACTGCATAGGCCAGATCCCCATCGCCGCTCACCAGCACCGCCGTCTCGTACCAGCGCACCAGCGACAACATGTCCACAGCGATTTCCACATCTAGATTGGCCCGCTTGGAGCCATCGGGCAGTTGGGTCAGCTCTTTGGTAACCACACGGTAGCCGTTGCGGCGCATCCAGAGCAAAAACCCCTGCTGCTTTTCGTTGTTGCGATCGACGCCGGTGTAGAAAAAGGAGCGCAGGAGGGGAGAACGGCCGGTCAGCGTCTTCAGCAGGCGGGTGTAGTCGATCTCAATGCCCATCTGTAGGGCGGCATAGAAGAGGTTGGATCCGTCGATAAAGATGGCCACGCGCCCACGGTCGTCCTGGAAGGGATCCGGGGGCTGAAAGCCGGGCTCAGGATCAAGACGCAACATTCGGGCTTTCTTCTCCAAGTTTTGGCAAAGGGATAGAAAAAGATAAAGTATTAAAAGCTATAGGAACAAGGCGTCGGCAAAAAAGGCCCTGGCTGGAGAGATACGTCATTTACCCTAGCGCAGGAAGCTCCCTCCACCCGGAAGACTTCCAAAATCCTAAAGAAAAATACTCACCGGAGGACGCTTGCAGATGCCCGCCCAAGAGGGGCCGCCCCCTTACTGTTTTTCCACCCCCTTGCGCAGGGGGGTGTTGCGCAGCCGCTACCGGCGCTTCTTTGCCGAGGTGGAGCTGGAAAATGGGCAACCGGTAACCGCTCACTGCCCCAACACCGGGCCGATGACGGGGGTTTGCCAGGTGGGAGCGCCTGTGTACCTCTCCTATCACCCCGATCCCAAGCGCAAATTGGCCTACACCTGGGAGATGATCCAGGTGGAAGGGGTGTGGGTGGGGATCAACACCGGCCTGCCCAATCGCCTGGTGGAATGGGGGCTGGCACGAGGGTGGTTTCCCCAATTGGCGGAGTTCTCCCGCTGGCAACGGGAAGTGACTTGCGGCAGGAGCAAAATCGACTTCCTGCTGATGGGAGACTCTGGCTTGGCCTACCTAGAGGTTAAAAATACCACTTGGGCCGTGGGATCCCGCGCCCTGTTTCCCGATACGGTGACGACTCGCGGCCAAAAGCACCTGGAAGATCTCATCGAGATCCGCCGGCAAGGGCAGCGGGCTCTGCTGCTGTATTGGATCAACCGCGCCGATTGCACCGAGTTTGCCCCCGGCGAAGAACGGGATCCCCGCTATGCCCATCTGTTTCGCCAGGCGCTGCAGGCTGGGGTTGAGGTGCTGCCCTACCGGATCGCGGTCTCGCCACAGGGGATCCGTCCGCTGGGTTTGGCCAAAATAGTGGCCTGAGCGTCGTCTTGGAAACCTGCTGCCATGCAAGTGGCCACCTGGAACGTCAACTCCATTCGCACCCGGCTGCCCCAGGTTTTGGCTTGGCTGGACAAGCAGGGATCCCTGGATGTGCTCTGCTTGCAGGAGACCAAGGTGGTGGATGCGGACTTTCCCCGCGCGCCCTTTGAGGAGCGAGGCTTTTACGTAGAAGTGTACGGGCAGAAAGCCTACAACGGCGTTGCCCTGATCAGCCGGGAGGTGCCGGAAAAAGTAGAGCGTGGCTTTGGGGCCCTGCTGCCGCCAGCGGCGGAGCTGGACGAGCAAAAGCGGCTGATCGGCGGCCTCTACCGCGGCATCCGCATTCTCAACCTCTACGTGCCCAATGGCGAGGCGGTGGGATCCGACAAGTACGCTTACAAATTGCACTGGTTGGCCCGCCTGAAGGATTACCTCAACATCGCCCTGGGCCAGGGGCAGCCCATCCTCCTCTGCGGCGACTTCAACATTGCCCCCGAAGACCGGGATATTTACGATCCCCGCAAAGCCGGGGAAATCATGGCCTCGGAGCCGGAGCGGCAGGCCCTGCGGGAGATCCTGGCTTTGGGGTTTGAGGATGCCTTTCGCAAATTCACCCCGGATCCCGGACATTTTAGCTGGTGGGACTACCGCGGGGGTGGGTTCCAGAAGAACCGCGGCTGGCGCATCGATCACTTCTACCTTTCCCCTCTGCTCCAGGACAAAGCTACTGCCTGCTGGATCGACGTCGAACCGCGGCGGGCACAAAAGCCCAGCGACCATGCCCCTGTGGTTGTGGAGCTGGCAATCTGAAATCCCCAGGCTGCTCGCTTGCCAATCCTTAATTTCAAGACAACAGCGGCCACCTGCGTTAGGCTGATAAGTGTTAACGAATGTATCGGGCTATCGCGATGGCGCTCTTTGGTTTTGGCAAATTGGGCAAGAAACTGACCCTGCCCACCCCGGAGGAGGCTTTGCCGGGCCGCTCCGAGCCAATGGCGATCGTTAACCGGCACTACGTCAAGGGCACGCCGCTAAAGCCCCCCTTTCCGGAGGGCATGGAGCTGGCCCTGTTCGGCATGGGCTGCTTCTGGGGAGCCGAGCGCAAGTTTTGGCAGTTGCCGGGAGTGTTCACTACTGCGGTGGGCTACGCCGGCGGGTATACTCCCAACCCAACCTATGAGGAGGTTTGCACCGGCTTGACCGGCCACAACGAGGTGGTGCGGGTGGTTTACGATCCGGCTCAAATCAGCTACCTGCAGCTTTTGAAGGTGTTTTGGGAAAACCACGATCCCACCCAAGGGATGCGGCAGGGCAATGATGTGGGCACCCAGTATCGCTCCGGCATCTACGTCTATTCCCAGGCCCAGCAGGAGCTGGCAGAAAAAACCCGCGATCTCTACCAGCAAGCCCTGAGCGCCCACGGCTACGGCCAGATCACCACTGAGATCCTGGACGCCCCAGAGTTCTACTACGCCGAAGACTACCACCAGCAATACCTGGCCAAGAATCCGCGCGGCTACTGCGGCTTGGGCGGCACCAAAGTTCCCTTGCCAGAGCTGGCTGCCGAGTCTGTTTGAGCCACACCCTGGCCGTCCCACCCTCACCCCCGGCCCCTCTCCCTGAGGGAGAGGGAAGTTAGAGCGGCGCGTTCGTGATGAGGTTGCCTAGCGATAAGGATCCCAAAGAAGGCCTAGAAGATGCGGCGGGAAGGGGATCCCCGCTCTAGCAGCTCCTTGGCCACCAGGGTCACCACTGCCAGCAAGGAGAGCACCACCGCTGCCGCATAGGCCGAGCCCGTGGCATAGCTGCGGTAGGCATCTTCCACAAACAAGGGAAGGGTCTGGGTACGGCCGATGATGTTGCCGGAGACCACGGCCACCGCCCCGAACTCCCCCATGGCGCGGGCATTGGTCAGGATGACGCCGTAGAGAAGGCCCCAGCGGATGTTGGGCAGGGTGATGCGCAAGAAGATCTGCCAGGAATTGGCCCCCAGCGTTTTGGCGGCCTCTTCCTCTTCGGTGCCGGCCTCTTCCAACACCGGCAGCACCTCCCGCACCACAAAGGGCAAAGTGATGAAAGCGGTGGCCAGCACAATGCCCGGAAAGGCAAAAATGACCCGCAGATTCCAGGATCCCAGCCAACCCTGACGGCCAAAGATCAGCACCAGCATCAGGCCGGCCACCACTGGCGAAATGGAAAAGGGCAGATCGATGAGGCTGAGCAGCAAGGCCCGCCCCGGAAAACGGCGGCGAGCCAGGGCCAAGGCGGCACAGAGGCCGAAAAGGGTATTGAGAGGCACGACAACCAAGGCAGTCAGCACCGTCAATCGGAGGGCACTGAGCAGCTCCCGCTCGGTCAGGTGCTGCAGAAAAGCTGGGATCCCTTCTCGAAACGCTTGGTAGAAGATGTTCACCACCGGGATCCCAAGCAGCAGGGCAATGTAGAGCCCGACAATGCCGATCAACAGGCCCGACAGCCAAGGGTTTGTCGATGGCTCCGGTTGGACCCCCGATATCCCGTCAGGTTTCATGGCGACTTCCCCAAGCTTGCAGAAGGTTAATCACCACCAGCGACAAGAAAGAGATCCCCAGCATCACTGTCCCGATTACCGTTGCCCCGGCATAGTCGTACTGTTCCAGCCGCTGGATCACCAGCACTGCCGCGATGAGATCCCGGAAGGGGATGCTGGAGGCGATGATAACGATGGAGCCATATTCGCCCACAGCGCGGGAAAACCCCAGGGCCACCCCGGTTAAAACAGCGGGCAAAATCTGGGGCAGCACCACCCGCCAGAAGGTCTGCCAGCGGGAGGCGCCCAAACTCCAGGCCGCTTCTTCCACCTCTTGTTCCAGCTCCTGCAGCACTGGCTGCACCGTCCGCACCACAAAGGGAAAAGAGATAAACAGCATCGCCACCCCCACCCCCAAGCGAGTGAAGGCAATGCGGATCCCCAAGGGGGCCAACAGGGATCCAATCCAGCCGTTGCTGCTGTAAACCGTCGCCAGGGTGAGGCCGGCAACAGCCGTGGGCAGGGCAAAGGGCAGATCGATCAACCCCTCGAGGAGCTTTTTGCCGGGAAAGGTGTAGCGCACCAACACCCAAGCCGTCAGGGTGCCCATTACACCATTCACTAAGGCCGCCAGCAGCGCAGTTACAAAAGTAACTTCATAGGCGGAGAGGGCCACCGGATCCGTCGCGATCCGCCAAAACTCCGCCCAGCCCACGCTGCTGGACTTGGCGATCAAGGCGGCCAGCGGCAGGGCCAACATCAGGAAGAGATAGCCCAAGCTCAGCCGCCACGGCCAAGACAGTTGAAACCCAGCTTGCTGCAACTTTCCTCAAGCTCCCAGCGACATCGGACTTCGTCCCGCCGTCGCCAGCGGGGTCATGGCAGTTTTCTTGTCGTTTTTTTTGAGGGGAAAGGCCTTGACCACCTTGGGACGGACATAGACCTGCTGCCCCACCTGCAGCGGCTGGCTGGCGTATTGATCCCGGCTCAGGTGGGCCCAGAGGGATCCGCCATCGCTCAAGACCAGCTCCGCCTGGATCTCCCGCCCCAGGTGGATGATCGCTTTTACCCACGCGGGGACGCCGCTGCTATTGGGGTTGACCTCGATCTGCACATCGTGGGGGCGCAAGAAAAGCTGGTGCGGGCCGGCCTGCGCCTCGGGAAGCTGGCAAGATAACAGGGAGCGGGGAGAGAGCTCGTTAACCGGGCCGATAAAGCTCATGACAAAGGGGGTGGCCGGGTGATCGTAGATCTCGGCAGGGGATCCCACCTGCTCGATCCGCCCCTGGTTCATGACCACGATCTGGTCGGCCACCTCCATGGCCTCCTCTTGGTCGTGGGTAACCAAGACGGTGGTGACGTGCACCTTGTCGTGCAGGCGCCGCAGCCACTGGCGCAGCTCCTTGCGCACCCTGGCATCCAGCGCCCCAAAAGGCTCGTCCAAAAGCAATACCTGCGGCTCCACCGCCAAGGCGCGGGCCAGGGCCACCCGCTGCCGCTGCCCCCCCGAAAGCTGCGAGGGATAGCGATCCCCAAACCCCGACAGTTGCACCAGCTCCAACAGCTCGTCCACCCGCGCCCGGATCTCGGCCCGCGAAGCTTTGCGGATCTCCAGGCCAAAGGCAATGTTCTGCCGCACCGTCATGTGCTTGAACAGGGCGTAGTGCTGGAAGACAAAGCCAACATTGCGCTCCTGGACGCTGGCGTGGGTGGCATCCCGACCGGTGAGGAAAATCCGCCCCGTGTCCGGCTTTTCTAGACCAGCAATGAGGCGCAAGAGGGTGGATTTGCCCGAACCCGACGGCCCCAACAGGGCGACCAGGGATCCCGTGGGAATGGTGAGATCCGTAGGGTGGAGGGCCTGAAACTGCCCAAAACGCTTCGATACCCCTGCGATGGTGATGCCCATAGGTTCTGCCTAGCTAAGGGTTGGCCGGACGGCGTTTCTGACGAAGGAGGGAGCCTCTAATCTACGGTAAACCTGTCAACAAACCGTTGATACAGCCCCCAGGATACCCCGAACGGGGAGAGGAAGACAAGGGATCGGTCTACAACTGGGCTTGGATGCGGTCAAACAAAGCCCCGTCGGCAAAGAAGCGGTTCTGGACAGCTTCCCAGCCGCCCAGGTCGGCGACAGTCACCAGATTTTTGATGGGAGGGTAGCGCCAGGCAAACTCTTGGGCCACCGTGGGCTCCACCGGCCGAAAACCCACCTCGGCAAAGGCCCGCTGCGCCTCGGGCGTAAAGAGATAGTCTACAAAGGCTTCGGCCACGGCGCGGGTGCCCTTGCGGTCTACGTTGGCATCCACCACCGCTACCGGGTTGTCGATGGAAATGTTGGGATCCGGCACCAGGTAGGGCAGGGGCTGGCCGCGCAGGCCGGCCAGGATTACCTCATGTTCGTAGGTAAGCAGAACATCCCCCTGCCCTTTTTGGAAGAAGACATCGGTGGCCTCCCGCGAGTCCCGCGGCAGGACGCGGACATTTTTGTAGACCTGGGTGGCGAACTCCAGGGCCTGAGGTTCAGGGACAGCGCTCCAGAGGGCCAAAAAGTTCCAGCGGGCGCCCCCTGAGGTTTTGGGGTTGGCAGTAACCACCTGCAAGCCAGGCCGAGCCAGATCCGTCCAGGAGCGGATATCGTGGGGGTTGCCCTCCCGCGTTACCATCACCACCACCGAACGGGTGACGATCCCTTGGTTGGGGGTGCGGCTTTCCCAGCCTGGCCGAATCAGGCCGGCAGCCACAATGCGCTCCACATCCAGGCCTAGGGCCAGGGCCACCACATCGGCATCCAGCCCCTCGATGACCGCCCGCGCCTGCGTTGCCGAGCCGGCGTAGCTGCTTTCCACCCGCACCCGTTGTCCGGTCTGGGCCAGCCAATGGGCCTCAAAGGCAGGGATGATCTGGCGGTAGGCATCGCGGGTCACCGCAAAAGAAGCCAGAAGAATCCTCACTTCCCCGTGGGATCCCGCCCCGCCGCCGCAGCCACCCAGCCCCAGCAGAAGTCCTAGAACCAGGGATCCCAGCCCCAGCCACCGCCCCACTCTCGCCGACCAGGCCACCGCGATGGGTAATCTGTTCACAGCCATCCCCAAAAGCTTCTCATCCTCAACCCTCTCCCCAAAGGCGCGGGAAGGTTGGGCGCCAGGGATCTATTCTACGGTAAGCCGGTCGGTAAACCGTTTTTAGAGCCAGGGCTAGCTAGGCAGGGCGTGGGGAGCGCTGCATCGGCAGCAAGATCCAACGTGGCCCTGAGGAGGCCGGGATCCTCTGGGGAGGGGAGCAACTGGAACCCCAAGCGCCTACACAGGCGGCGCATGCCCTCGTTTTCGCTGAGCACCTCGCCGGCCAGGCGCTGGATCCCTTCGCAGCGGGCCACCTGAATCAGGCGGGTCAGCAGCTCCGTGCCGATCCCCTGCCGTTGATAGGGATCCGCCACCAGCAGGGCAAACTCCGCCTCTTCGGGGAGGCCGTGTCTTTTGGAGAGGCGGCTGATGCCGAGGATTGTGGCTTCTGGCTCCTGTTTTTCCGCCACCAGGGCGATCTCGCGGTCGTAGTCGTTGAAGCAGATGCGGATTAAGCGCTCGTGGGCGATGCGGGCGCTGTATTTGATGGGGTGGAAGTAGCGCAGGTAGATGCTGTAGTCGGAGACGTGGCGATGAAACTGGATTACCAGCGGCTCGTCTTCAGGGCGGATGGGGCGGATGGTGATGCCGTCCCGGAAGGGCCAGATGTACTGGGTGGGATAGGGGCGGATGGCCAACGGCACCGGTGGTTCTTGCTCTGAGCGCAGAATGACGCGGGCATCCAAAGCCACCAGCCCCTCGCCCGAGGCCAGCAGGGGGTTGATGTCGATCTCCTTGATCTCCCGCTGTTCGGCCACCAGTTGGCTGAAGCGCACCAAAAGCTGTTCCAGCGCTTCCAGCTTGACGGCTCGGCGCCCCCGCACCCCCTTGAGGGCCTTGTAGATGAGGGTATTCTCCATCAGGCGCCGCGCCAAGGTGGTGTTGAGGGGGGGAAGGCCGATGGCGCGATCCTGGAACACTTCCACCAATTGGCCGCCGCTGCCAAACAGCAACACCGGCCCAAACTGGGGATCCTCGCTGCTGCCCAGGATCAGCTCGTAGCCGTCGGTGCGGATCATCGGCTGCACCGTCACCCCTTGGAAGTGCTGGGATCCGGCTTTTTCGGCAACATTGGTCTGGATCTGCCGGTAGGCCCGCCGCACGGCTTCGGCATCGGGCAGGTTGAGCTGCACGCCGCCCACATCGGTCTTGTGGGTGAGGGTGTGGGAGTAGAGCTTGAGCACCACCGGGTAGCCGATTTGTTCGGCGGCCTCTACAGCCGCTTCCGGGCTCTCGGCCACCCGCGTGGGCACCACCGGGATCCCGTAGGCGGCCAGGAGCTCCTTGGACTCGACCTCGGTCAGGAGCGTGCGGCCTTGCCGCCGGGCTTGGCTGAGGATTGGCTGCACCCTCTCGCGCTCGACCGCTGTTGCAGGGGGCAGCGCGGGGGTTTCGTAGAGGGCCTTGAGGTTGTCGCTGAAGCGCCACAGATAGCTGAACACCCGCGCCGCCTGATCCGGATAGCGGTAGGTGGGGATCCCGGCCTGGTTGAGGATCTGCTCGCCGGCATCCACCAGGGCTCCCCCCATCCAACTGGCCAGGATGGGTTGGCGAGATCCGCTGCGCCGCCAGGTCTCCACCACCTTGGCGGCCGTGGCGGTGGGATCTGTCATCGCCTGGGGGGTGAGGATCACCAGACAGCCCTGGCTGCCGGGATCCCGCAGCACGATCTCCAGCGCCTGGGCAAAGCGCTCCGGCCCGGCATCGCCCAAAACGTCGATGGGGTTGCCGTGGCTCCAGTGGGGCGGCAGGATCTGGCTGAGCTGCTCCAGCGTCTCCGGGGCAAGAGAGGCCAGGGATCCGCCGGCGCGAATGAGGGCGTCGGTGGCCAGCACCCCTGGCCCGCCGGCATTGGTGAGGATGCTGAGGTGGGGCCCTTGCGGACGGGGCTGTTTGGCCAGCACCTCCGCCATGTCGAAGAGATCTTCAATGTGATCCACCCGCAGCACGCCGCAGCGGCGGAAGGCCGCATCCAAAACCGCGTCGCTGCCGGTGAGGGATCCCGTGTGGGAGGCCGCCGCCTGGGCCGCCGCCTGGGTGCGCCCCGCCTTGATGACGATGATGGGCTTGCTCAGCGCCACCTCGCGGGCCGCCGACAAAAACGACCGCGCATCCCCGACGGATTCCATGTAGAGGACGATGCTGTGGGTATGGGGATCCTGGCCCAGGTAGTCGATGAGATCCCCCCAGCCCACATCCAGCATCGATCCCAGGGAGATAAAGGCGCTAAAGCCGACATTTTCCTGCAGGCTCCAGTCTAGGATCGAGGTGCAGAGGGCCCCGCTTTGGCTGATAAAGCCCACGTTGCCGGGCCGGGCCATCTGGGCCGCAAAGGTGGCATTTAGGCCCGTGTGGGGGTTTTGGATCCCCAGGCAGTTGGGGCCAATCAGGCGCAGCTTGCCGCGGGCAGCCTCTTGGATGGCCTTTTCCAGCTCCAGCCCCTCGGGGCCGATTTCCTTAAAGCCCGCCGAGAGGACAATAGCTCCCTTGACGCCGGCCTCGACGCATTCTTGAATAACCGCCGGCACCCCGGCTGCCGGGATGGCGATGATGGCCAGATCCACCGGCTCCGGCAAAGCAGACAGCCGCTCATAGGCCCGGATGCCCAACACCTGGTGCCGCTTGGGGTTGACCGGGTAGACCGTGCCCCCAAACGGGTGGCTGATCAGGTTCCACAAGACCGTGCGCCCAACACTGCCCTCCCGCTCTGTTGCCCCCACCACCGCCACCGAGCGGGGCAGAAAAATGGGATCTAAGGGGTGGGATCTGGCCTTCCAGATGTCGAGGCTGGGGTCAGGGCGGCGCCGCATGGGCTTACTCCTCAATGTCTGGTGACTAGGCCAACACCGGCTCCGGCTGGTGGTAGAGGGCAGCCTCCACCCGGCAGCCCCGGTAGGCCAAGACGTACAGCTCCTTCATGTCCTGAATCAGCGGGTAGCGGGGGTTGGCGCCGGTGCATTGATCATCGAAAGCCTGCTCCGCCATCGCCTCCAGACGGTCGTAGAACGCCTGCTCGCTCTCGCTGAGGGCCTCGCGGATGGTAGCCGGGATCCCCAGCTTCCGCTTGAGCTCCTCGATGGCCTCAATGAGGCGCATGACCTTTTCATCATCATTGGCTCCGCCCAACTGCAGGTAATCGGCAATCTCGGCATAGCGGTGCTTGGCGTTGGGGTAGCGGTATTGGGGGAAGATGGCCTGCTTAAAGGGGGCGTCGGTGGCGTTGTAGCGGATGACGTGGGTAATCATCAGGGCATTGGCCAGGCCGTGGGGCAGGTGGAAGGTGGATCCCAGCTTGTGGGCCAAGGAGTGGCACACCCCCAAAAAGGCGTTGGCAAAGGCCATGCCGGCAATGGTGGCGGCGTAGTGGACTTTTTCTCTGGCTTCTGGATCTTCGGCCCCCTTCTCGTAGGCCCGCGGCAGGTAGGTCATCAGCAGCTTAATCGCCTGCAGCGCCAGCCCATCGGTAAACTCGCTGGCCATCACCGAGACATAGGCTTCCAGGGCATGGGTAAGGGCATCGAGGCCGCCGTAGGCGGTTAGCTTCTTGGGCATCTTCAAAGTGAGATCCGGATCCACGATGGCCATGCTGGGGGTGAGGGCGTAGTCGGCCAGTGGGTACTTGATCCCCACCCGGTCGTCGGTGACTACGGCAAAGGGCGTCACCTCGGATCCCGTCCCGGAAGTGGTGGGGATGCAGACCAGTTGGGCTTTTTGCCCCAGCGGCGGCAGCTCGTAGACCCGCTTGCGGATGTCCATAAAGCGCGTGGCCAGGCCTTCAAACTCCACCTGCGGCTGCTCGTACATCAGCCACATCACCTTGGCCGCGTCCATCGGGGATCCGCCCCCCACGGCGATGATCACATCCGGCTGGAATTGGCGCAACTGCTCCAGGCCGCGGTTGACGTTGCTGAGGGTGGGATCCGGCTCCACGTCGTGGTAGACATCCCACTTGATCTGCAGTTCGTCCAAAACCCGGGTAACCGCCTGCAGCACGCCCAGCTCGAAGAGGGGCCTATCGGTAACCAAAAAAGCCCGTTTTTTGCCGGCCAACTCCCGCAGCGCCACCGGTAGACATCCCGGCTTGAAGTAGATCTTGGGCGGCACCCGAAACCAGAGCATATTTTCCCGCCGGTAGGCCACCGTTTTAATGTTGAGCAGGTGGCGCGGCCCCACATTGTCCGAGACCGAATTGCCCCCCCAAGTGCCACAGCCTAGGGTGAGCGAGGGATCCAGCCTGAAGTTATAGAGATCCCCAATTGCTCCCTGGGAAGAGGGGGTGTTGATCAGCACCCGCGCTGTTTGTAGGGCATTTTCAAAGTAGGCAATATCGTCCCGATTGGCGGGATCGGTATACAAAACAGAGGTGTGGCCCCGCCCCCCGAAATTGACCACTTGGACGGCCATATCGACAGCGCTGGGGAAATCCTTGGCGCGGTAGAGGGCCAAAACAGGAGCCAATTTTTCGTAGGAAAACGGCTCTTCGGGCCCCACCTTCTCCACTTCCCCAATCAGCAGCTTGCTGCCTTCGGGTACCTGGATCCCGGCCAGAGCAGCGATGGTCTGCACCGATTGGCCAACAATAGCTGGATTGAGACGGCCATCCTTGAGGAGAATGCGGCGCACCGCTTGCGTCTGTTCCGGATCCAAAAAGTAGGCCCCTCGATGGCAAAACTCCGCCTTCACCTGCTCATAAACGGCCTCCACCACGATCACCGCCTGTTCCGAGGCGCAGATCATGCCGTTGTCAAAAGTTTTGCTGAGCAAGATCGAGCTGACGGCTGTGGGAATGTCGGCGCTGGCGTCGATCACCGCCGGCGTGTTGCCCGCCCCCACACCCAGCGAGGGGTGGCCGGAGGAATAGGCCGCCTTGACTAGGGCGGGGCCGCCGGTGGCCAGGATCAACTTCACCTCCGGATGTTGCATCAAAGCCTGAGACAGCTCGATGGTGGGCTCGTCGATCCAGCCGATCAACCCCACAGGCGCACCGGCTGCCTCAGCCGCCTCCTTGACCACCTTGGCCGCGGCAATGGTGCATCGTTTGGCGCGGGGGTGAGGGGAAAAGATGATGGCGTTGCGGGTTTTCAGGGTGATGAGAGCTTTGAAAATGGTTGTCGAAGTGGGGTTGGTGACTGGCACAATGCCCGCCAAAAGCCCCACCGGCTCGGCAATGCGCTCGTAGCCAAAACTCTCGTCCCGCTCGATGACGCCACAGGTTTTCTCGTGTTTGTATTTGTTGTAAATGTATTCAGAGGCAAAGTGATTTTTGATCACCTTGTCTTCCACAATCCCCATGCCGGTCTCTTCCACGGCCAGCTTGGCCAGCGGGATCCGTTCGTTGTTGGCGGCCAGGGCAGCTTTGTGAAAGATCCGATCCACCTGTTCCTGGGTGAAGGTGGCATACTCAGCCTGGGCAGCTTTTACCTGTTGGATCAGAGCTTCCAGTTCCTCGAGGTTGGTGACAGGCATAGGTGGATCCTCCAAAATTACATCCATACAGGTTAAAAGTTGAGGCAACCGTTAGAAATTGCTGCAAGACTCCATGGGCCTGCTGACCGGCTAAGCGCCAACAGGCGCGGGAACCTGGATCTCAGTGGTCATTTTTGGGGGATGGGTAAGGGTGTTGTGGATGATGCACGCATCGACTGCCTTTTCCAACCCTTTTTGGTGTTTTTCGTCGAGCGGGATCCCACTTTTCACCCGAATGCAAATGTTGTCTAGGCGGGCAGGGTGCTCGACTTTATCTGCGGTAACAACCACTTCCAGCCCTTTGGGATCCAACTGCCGCGCTTCCAAATACTTGACGGCATAGAACCCCACACAAGCACCCAAAGAGGCCAAAAACCACTCCGGCGGCGTCATTCCCTGATCTTGGCCGTGGTTGTCCAAAGGCTGATCGCTGAGGATGCGATGGCCGCGGCTTTGGGCTTGAAATTGAACGCCATTTTGGTAGGTTACGCGCACTTCCACCGGGGATCCCTCCTCATTTTTGGAGCTACCAGAGTTGGCAAGCTGCTAGACTATTGGGTTCAACTAAGTTCAACTTAGCATTACCTTGGAGACAGCCTAAGGACTTTAGAGATGACTTTGGGATCAGGCTGGCTCAAGTCAGAATTGGCTCTAGTTTTGTTGCTGTCGCTCCAGCGATAAACTAAACTGCCACCAATCCCCGCTCGCGAAAGATCTGCAAAGCGTGGTTGATCTGTTCCGGGGTGGGCGGCTGAACATCGCTGAGGGTATAGGGCAATCCCAACTGCTGCCATTTGTATTCCCCCATCTTGTGAAAGGGCAAAACTTCCACCCGCTCCACGTTGGAGAGCGTGGCCACAAACTCGGCCAAGCCCTTGATGTTTTCCTCGGGATCTGTTAGCCCGGGAACCAGCACAAAACGAATCCAGGTGGGCTTGTGAATCTGATCCAAATAGCGAGCCAGATCGAGAGTGGGCTGCAGCGAAACGCCGGTAACTTTGCGATAGAGCTCCGGCAGATAGGACTTGATATCCAGTAGCACCAAGTCTGTATGGGCCAACACCGGCTTGGCCACGCCCAAGGGCGCATAGCCGGAAGTATCTAGAGCCGTGTGCAAGTCCAGCTCATGGCAGCGGCGGAAAATCTCCGCCACAAAGTTGGGCTGCATCAACGGTTCCCCCCCGCTGGCCGTGACTCCCCCGCCCTTGAGGTAGTAGTTGCGGCAGCGCTGGATCTCCGCCATGAGGGAATCCACCGTCACCACCTGGCCGGCATTGGGATCCCGACAGTCGGGATTGTGGCAGTACAGACAGCGCAGAGGACAGCCCTGCAGAAAGATAACAAAGCGGATCCCTGGCCCATCTACCGTGCCACAGGTCTCGACCGAGTGAATGCGGCCGGTTATCGGCGTCAAGGGGTTGAGCGGGGTATCCATACTTCTATCCTCAACAGCTTTTGCAAAATATCAATTAATCTTGAGGTTTTCTTCCCAATTGCTGTCTATGCTGCGCACACCATGGTTTTGTCTCTTTTGAGATTTGGGCTTTACCCGAACTGGGTTTTGCTTAACAGTTGACAACCCCTGGAAAGACCCCCCTACTGGGAAACACCTGCCGAGATGTTGTGCAGGCGATGGGCTTTGGGATCAAAGCCCGCCGGGAAATGGGTATAGGCATCGTAATCGGCGTGATCCAGCAAAGCCCCCTCCAAGAGGGCACCGCGGAAATCGCTGCCGAAAAGCAGGCATCCCCGCAGATCCGCTCCCGATAGGTTGGCGCCGGTGAAATCGGCAAAGCTGAGGTCACACCCCCGCAGGTTGGCGCCTGCCAGGTTGGCCCCTCTGAAATCAGCAGAGCGCAGGTCGGCACCGGCTAGGTGGATGCCCCGCAAGTCGGCCTGGGGCAGCTCGATCTCCTGGAAATCGCGCCGTCCCGCCGCGTAGTCTCTAACCAAGTCCAAAACGCTATAGCTCATCGAACCTCCTTGCTTGGGGAGGGGGATCCCTTCCCTCGACCCTGCTACGGGCAGCCTTCCGGGATCCCCCACTCCGCCGTTTTCCGTTAGAAGTGTTGGTGGAAGGTGCGGTTAATCACATCCAGTTGTTGCTCGCGGGTGAGCTTGATGAAGTTCACCGCGTAGCCAGACACTCGGATGGTGAGCTGGGGATAGAGCTCGGGGTGCTCCATGGCCTGCAGCAGGGTCTCGCGGTTGAGGACGTTGACGTTGAGGTGAAAGCCGCCATCCCGCATGTAGCCGTCCAGCAGCCCCACCAGGTTGGCAACCCGCTCCTCGGCGGTGCGACCTAGGGCCGCCGGCACAATCGAGAAGGTGTTGGAGATGCCATCCAGGGCGTCGTCGTAGGGCAGCTTGGCCACAGAAGCCAGCGAGGCCACCGCCCCCTTGGTGTCCCGGCCGTGCATGGGGTTGGCCCCCGGCGCAAAGGGCTCGCCGGCCCGCCGCCCATCGGGGGTGTTGCCGGTTTTTTTGCCGTAGACCACGTTGGAGGTGATGGTGAGGATGGACTGGGTGGGGATGGCGTTGCGGTAGGTCTTGTGCTTGCGCAGCTCCGCCATGAAGGTCTGCACCAATTGCACCGCCATCTGGTCAACCCGGTCGTCGTTGTTGCCGTATTTGGGGAAGTCCCCCTCCACCGCGTAATCCACCACCAGGCCGCGCTCGTCCCGGATAGCCCGCACCCGCGCGTACTTGATGGCCGAGAGGGAATCCGCCACCACCGACAGGCCGGCCAGGCCAAAGGCCATGGTGCGCAGCACGTCCCGGTCGTGCAGGGCCATCTCCAGGCGCTCGTAGCAGTACTTGTCGTGCATGTAGTGGATGATGTTCATGGTGTTGACGTAGGTCTTGGCCAGCCAGGCCATCATCTGCACCAGGCGCGGCCACACCTCGTCATACTCCAGCACCTCAGAAGTAATGGGGGCATAGGCCGGGGCCACCTGCTCGCCGGAGATCTCGTCCCGGCCGCCATTGATGGCATAGAGTAGGCACTTGGCCAGGTTGACCCGCGCCCCAAAAAACTGCATCTGCTTGCCGATGCGCATGGCCGACACGCAGCAGGCGATGCCGTAGTCATCCCCCCAGTAGGGGCGCATCAGGTCGTCGTTTTCGTACTGGATGGAGCTGGTTTCGATGGAGACCTTGGCGCAGTAGCGCTTGAAGGCTTCCGGCAGCCGCTCCGACCAGAGCACCGTCAGGTTGGGCTCCGGTGCCGGCCCCAGGTTGTAGAGGGTATGCAGCATGCGGAAGCTGGTCTTGGTAACCAGAGGCCGCCCATCCAGCCCCATGCCGCCGATGCACTCGGTTACCCAGGTGGGATCCCCGCTAAAGAGCTCGTTGTACTCCGGCGTGCGCAAAAACCTGACCATGCGCAGCTTCATGACAAAGTGGTCGATGAGCTCTTGGGCCTCTTCCTCGGTGAGGATCCCGGCCTGCAGATCCCGCTCGATGTAGATGTCTAGGAACGTGGAGACCCGCCCCAGGGACATGGCAGCGCCATTTTGCTCTTTGACGGCTGCCAGGTAGGCCAGGTACAGCCACTGGATGGCCTCGCGGGCGTTGCTGGCCGGACGGCCCAGGTCAAAGCCGTAGCTGGCCCCCATTTCCTTGAGCTCGTGTAGGGCTTTGATCTGCTCCGAGAGCTCCTCCCGCAGGCGGATGGTTTCTTCATCCATCGTGTCCAGGTCGAGGCTGGCTTTTTGCGCCTCCTTGTCCTCAATCAGCCGATCCACCCCATAGAGGGCCACCCGCCGGTAGTCGCCGATGATGCGGCCCCGCCCATAGGCGTCCGGCAAGCCCGTGATGATGCCAGAGCGGCGGCAGCGGCGCATCTCCTCCGTGTAGGCGTCGAAAACCCCGTCGTTGTGGGTCTTGCGGTACTTGGTAAAGATTTCCTTAACCTTTGGATCCAGCTCGTAGCCGTAGGCCTTGAGGGCCGTCTCCACCATGCGGATGCCGCCGAACGGCATAATGGCCCGCTTCAGGGGCTTGTCGGTCTGTAGGCCTACAATTTGCTCCAGCTCCCGGTCGATATAGCCCGGCGGGTGGCTGGTGATGCTGGAAGGAAGGTCCGTGTCGGCATCCAAAACCCCCCGCTCCCGCTCCAGCGCCATCAAATCCTTAACCTTGGCCCACAGCCGCTGCGTGCGTTCGCTGGCCGGCGCCAAGAAGCTTTCGTCGCCGGTGTAGGGAGTGTAATTGCGCTGAATAAAATCTCGGACATCAATGCAGCGTTGCCACCGTCCCGGCAGAAAATCTCTCCCAATCGTTTGATCGGATACTTTGCGTTCTGTGGTTTTTTGGGCCTTCGATTCTGTAGATAAAGCTACAGAACGCTGCGCGCTTGCTATCATAACAATCCTCCCGGCTATTACGCCTAACAACTCCGCCAATAGGCTGGCGACAGGGCGAGGCGACGCCTCAGCAGCTGCCAAAAGCTACAACAATCTTTGCAAAAGGGAAGGTCTAGCCACTCACTTGAGGGAGAGCTTTTAGCAACTCTGCTGTTTCTTTTTTTAGATGTTGGCCCTACACCTCGCCCACTTCAATTTTAGTCTCTTGCCCTGGGAAGATGTTTTTGTGGGCGCATTTTTAACCGTGTTTTTTAATGTTGTCTTAAGAGTTTGCTGGAAAGAGTTTTGACCTTTTCCCTCGCCGAAGGGCCGACCTATGCTGAGGTAGGGCAGCCCCGGTTGCCCCACCAGAAGACCTGGTGTTCGCGTTAGCAGTGCGTTTTCTATGAAGTTTTCTATGAACCCGTCCATTCGAATTGTCCAAGGGATCCACCACCTGCACTTCTACCTTTGGGATCTGCCCCGTTGGCGGGAACACTTTTGTCGGGTTTGGGGCTTCCGGGTGGCAAGCGACGCCGGCAACACCCTGGAGCTGGAGCAGGGATCCCTGCGCTTGCGCCTGTCTCAGCCGGCACGGGCGGGGGACGAGGTGGACCGCCATTTGCAGCGGCATGGGCCGGGGGTGGTGGATGTGGCCTTGGCGGTGGGAGAGCAGGAGCTACCGGCCTTGGCGGAGCTGTTGCGGGGCCGAGGCGCCCAACTGGCGTGGATCCCGGCAGCAGCGGCGCTCTGCCTCCACACCCCCTACGGGATCCGGCATTCTCTGATCCCTGGCCCCTTGGATGCCGCCCCTGCCGAAGCGGGCCTGTTTTCCCACTGGGATCACGTGGTGTTGAACGTGGAGCAGGGATCCCTGCAGGCGGCAGCCGACTGGTATGGGCGGGTGCTGGGCTGGCGGCGGCTGTACCGCTACAGCATCGGCACCGCCACCTCCGGCCTGGAAAGCGTGGTGGTGGGGGATCCGGAAGCGGGGATCCAATGGGCCATCAACGAGCCCACCTGTGCCGCTTCCCAGATTCAGGAGTTTTTGCATGCCCATGGCGGCCCGGGCATTCAGCACGCGGCGCTGCACAGCTCAGACATTGTTGCCAGCCTGCGCCGGTTGCGGCAGGGGGGAGTGGACTTTTTGCAAGTGGCGCCGCAGTACTACACCAGCCTGGAAAGGGAGCTGGGGTTGGCGCTCCGTTCTGCCCTTGGGCAGGCCATCTCCTGGCAAGACCTGGTGGAGCAGCAGATCCTTCTGGATGCTACCCTGCCCGCTTCTGATGGCCAGGATCGCCCCCTTCTGCTGCAGACCTTTACCCAGCCCCTCTTTGGTCGGCCCACCTTTTTCTTTGAAGTCATTCAACGGCTAGGCGGGGCCACGGGCTTTGGCGAGGCCAATTTTCAGGCTTTGTTCGAGGCCCTGGAACGGCAACAGCGACAGCGACACCAGGCGCTGACCCCTTAGCTACAGCCGGCAGGGATCCGGAAAACTTTTCTCGGTTCCCTGGAAGTTTTATCCCAATAGTAAATGGCTATAGCTAAGAGTTCAGAGCAGTTGGGCGGCGATTGCTCTCAACAGGTGATTTTGGTCGATGGGCTTGGTTAAGTAGGCATTAGAGCCAAGCCGCAGCCCTTCTTCCATGTCTTCTCGGCTGGTTTTCGAGGAGAGAAAGACAAAGGGGATGTGGGCAGTGGACCGATCCCATCTCACGGCATCTAACACTCCATAGCCGTTCAGCTTGGGCATGACCACATCGCACAACACCAAATCCGGCAGGAGAGCGTGCACCATCTGTAATCCTTCCTCCCCATCGCTGGCCGCGACAGTGTCGTACCCAGCTCGTTGCAACACTTTCTGCAAATAGGTGCGGATGGCGGGTTCGTCTTCAATCACCAAGATGCGTTTGGACATGTGGCTTCGTAAAAAAGCAAACAAGAAACCCCCAATCCCTTGGGCTGGCCGTCGGCTTCCTGGAACAACCGAGAGCCGAGTTGATGCGGGAACGAACAGGGAAGCTACAGAGACAGCATAGAAAAACTCTGGGGAAAAAAGCTCCGCCAAATGGCTCATTCTGGTACCCTAACCCTCTGCAAAAATCCTGATACGGTGCAGAACCCCTTTCCTCATCCGCGGATTTGCGGCTATGGTCATTTCAAATAGCAATGCAACGTTTATCCCTAACTCCCCTCTCCCAGAGGGAGAGGGGCAGGGGGGTGAGGGTCTTATTCCGAGGTGAGTTGTCGCTCCATCAGCCTGGCCAGGGCAGCAGTGGGGGTGGTCTGTCCTTGCAACAACCGATGCACCTCCTGGGTGATAGGCACCCGGATGTTGTGTTGGGCGGCGATCTTGACCACGACAGGAGCGGTGTAAACTCCTTCGGCAGTGCCCTCGATTTCAGCCAGAACCTGGGACAAAGGCCTACCTTGGCCCAACCCGTAGCCCACCTGGTAGTTGCGGCTCAGAGGACTGTGACAGGTGGCCAGCAGATCCCCCAGGCCTGAGAGGCCGTTGAAGGTCTCAGGCCGCGCCCCTAAGCGGGATCCCACCCGGATCATCTCTGCCAAGCCGCGGGTAACCAGGGCAGCCCGAGCATTGGTGCCCAGGTGCAGCGCATCACACACCCCCACGGCGATGGCGATAACATTTTTCAGGATGCCTCCCAGCTCCACCCCCAGCGGATCGCTGCTGGTGTAGAGGCGAAAGCGCTCTGAAGCCAGGGCATGCTGCACCTGCACGGCTGCCCAGAGATCCCGGCTGGCTACCACTGCTGCTGCCGGCAAACCCTGGCGGATCTCGGCGGAAAGGTTAGGCCCGGAGAGCACCACCAACGGCTGGTTGGGGAAGGCAGCCCCCCAGATTTGGGCAGGAGTCAAAAGTTGGAGCGGATCCAGTCCCTTAGTGGCTGAGACCAAAATAACCTGCGGTGGGATCCCCACCTGGCGCACAACCTCGGCCACGGGGCGCACCCCTGCCATCGAGACTGCCGAGATGAGGATTTGGGATCCCTGGAGCACCTCTTTGAGATCCAGATCTTTGCGCCGGTCCCAAACCTGCACTCGGTGCCCCTGGGCCTGGGCCAGCAGAGCCAGCGTACTTCCCCAGGCTCCCGCCCCTAGAATGGCGATCTTCTGGGGGGATGTTGTGTTAGTTTTCATCTGACCTTTGCAGCCGCAGCTTCTCTCCCAGGATGCCTTAAACTCCCCGTTAGCAAGAGAGCGACAAAGGTTAGTATGGTTGGATACCAAATCATGGGTTCGGCCAAAGAGCAGACGAGATGACAGAAGCAGGGATCCGACGCCTTCCTGCTGAGGTAGCCGCCAAGATGGGGAGCTGGCGGCACGGCTATGCCCTCACCAATGGTATTCAACTGCACTACGTCACCCAGGGGGAAGGGGAGCTGGCCATCTTGCTGCATGGTTTCCCGGAGTTTTGGTACTCCTGGCGGCACCAGATCCCGGTGTTGGCGCAGCGGTTTTGCGTGGTGGCCCCCGATCTACGCGGCTACAACGATTCCGACAAGCCGGATCACGGCTACGACCTAGATACCCTCACGGCGGATGTCCGCGGCCTCCTGGATCACTTTGGGGCCAAGAGGGCGGTAGTGGTGGCCCACGACTGGGGAGGAGCCATTGCCTGGCACTGGGCGCAATTTTTCCCCGACGAGATCCGCAAGCTGGCCGTGCTCAACTCTCCTCACCCAGCTTGCTTTCGCCGGGAGTTCCTGACCAATTTGGACCAGATGCGCCGCAGTTGGTACTTGTTTTTCTTCCAGTTGCCCTGGCTGCCGGAGTGGGTGCTCCAGTGGAACTTGGGCGATTGGGTGCAGCGCATCTTCCGAGAGACCTCGGTGCGCAAGAGTGCCTTCACCCGACACGACCTGAAGATCTACCAAGAGGCTCTCGCCAAACCCAAGGTGCTCACCTCTGCCCTTAACTACTACCGCCACCTGTTTAGCCTGCCCACTCTGCAGAACCTGTTTTTACAGCCCCTGCGGCAGATCCTCGCCCCCACCCTGCTCATTTGGGGAGAGGAAGACTTTGCCCTCAGCCGCGAGCTGACCGAGGGAATGGATCCCTTTTTCCCCAACGGCATTCGCAAAGAATACATCCCCGAGTGCGGCCACTGGGCGCAGCAGGAGGCGCCGCAAACCGTGAATCGGCTGCTGATGGAGTTCCTCTAGGTGTCAAGTTGGGAGAGCTTTACCAGCCCCAGGGGTTCACCCTAGAATAATCCACTGAATTCTAGCAGGGGAAACGGCATGGCCCTGGAGTATCCGCCCCATCTGCGCTATGTGGACACCCACGAGTACATCCGCGTTGAGGATGACATTGCGGTGATTGGGATCACGGCTTATGCCGTCGATCAGCTCGGGGATATTGTCTTTGTCGGCCTGCCCGAGGAAGGAACAGAGATTGAAAAGGGCGAAAGCTTTGGCTCGGTGGAATCCGTTAAGGCGGTCGAGGATCTCTATGCCCCTGTTTCGGGGGAAGTGGTGGCAGTGAACAAAGCAGTGGTGGACAGCCCAGAGAGCATTGCCGACGATCCCTATGGCGATGGCTGGCTGATCAAGGTGCGCATGACCAACCCGGAAGATCTCGACGACACGATGAGCGCCGAGGCCTACGCCAGCTTGGTAGAAGGATCCTAAGACCTACAGCAACACTTCCCGGTTGCCCCCTTGCATCTTGGCCTGGCGGAGGGCTTGGTCGGCTGCCTCTAGAAAGCTTTGGACGGAAGGTTCTGCTGAAAGGCTGAGCCAAGAGGCGACGCCAATGCTACAGGTGAGGTGGATAACTTCCGCTCCCACCTGCAGAGGGAGGGATTGGACGGCCTGCCGCAGGCGCTTGGCCAACTGCAGGATTTGAGCTTCCGGAACCCCGCGCACCATGAGGACAAATTCGTCGCCCCCTAGCCGGGCCAGCAGATCCTCGCGGCGAACCTGGTCCTGCAGTTGGCGGGCCACCTGGATCAGGGCTTGATCCCCGGCCAAGTGCCCCCAGCGATCGTTGATGAGCTTGAAGTTGTCCAAGTCCAGGTAGAGCAGGTGGAGGGGAAGGCGATGGCGCAGGGCAAAGGGGATCTCCCACTCCAGCTGTTCTAGAAAAAAACGGCGGTTGTGGAGGCCGGTGAGGGGGTCATAGAGGGCAGCGGCGGCCATCTGGGAAAAGAAAGCCTCCGCCAGCCGGTCATAGTAGGCAAACTGCAGCAGGCTATTTCCCACCTGGATGCGATCCCTATCGGCCAAGGGAAGGCGAGTTACCCTCTGCCAGTTGACATAGGTACCGTTGAGGCTGCCTAGGTCGGTGAGGATGTAGGTTCCCCCTTCTCTCTCCAGCCGACAGTGCTGCCGAGAAACGGCGTGATCCCAGAGCTGAATGTCAGCCTGGGAGCTGCGCCCCACTACCGCTGTTTCCCCCAAGGGAAAGGTCATGCCCATATTGGCCCCCCAGAGCACGGTCAAAAAGGCGCCCACAGGCTCTCTCTCCACTCCCAGCCCATAGCACTCCAGGGAGATGCAGGTGGTCGGCTCTTCGAGAGACAAAGGGTAAGTATCCAAAGTTACAGGGATCCCACCTAGGCAGAGGTTATGGAAGGCTTAAGACGGCCTCTCTCCGTATTATGACGGTTTTGCCGAGCTCTGCCCACCCTCCTGCCTGCCCCGCCAGGACAAGAGGGATCCTCTACTCCAGGCCCAGCCGGCGGCGAAAGTAGGGGATAGTCAGCTCCAGGCCAAGCTGCAGAGGAATCTGGGGATCCCAGCCCAGCAGGGCGCGGGCCTTGTTGATGTCGGGCCGGCGCTGCTTGGGATCATCTGTGGGCAGAGGCCGGTGGACGATGGGAGAAGAGCTGCCGGTGAGGGCCAAAATCTGCCGAGCCAACTCTAGAATGGTGACCTCCTGCGGGTTGCCCAGGTTAAAGGGGCCGGGATAAGGGCTGTTCATCAGGCGCACCAGGCCCTCGATGAGGTCGGAGATGTAGCAAAAGCTGCGGGTTTGGGATCCATCGCCATAGACGGTGAGGGGATCCCCGCGCAGCGCCTGGACGATGAAGTTGCTGACCACACGACCATCCTCTTCCCGCATGGCGGGCCCATAGGTGTTGAAGATGCGGGCCACGCGGATCTCCGTTTGGTACTGCCGCTGCCAGTCAAAGGTTAGGGTTTCGGCCAGGCGCTTGGACTCGTCGTAGCAGGCCCGCGGGCCGATGGGGTTGACATGGCCCCAGTAGTCCTCCGGCTGGGGATGCACCTGGGGATCCCCGTACACTTCCGAAGTGGAGGCTAGGAGGAAGCGGGCCCCCGTCTTTTGGGCCAGCTCCAGGAGGTGGTAGGTGCCCCAGACGCTGGTGCGGATGGTGCGGATGGGATCCGCTTGGTAGTGGGGGGGAGAGGCAGGGCAGGCCAGGTGGTAGATTTGCTCAATGCCAGCTTTCTCCAGCTCCGGCGGCAGCGGCTCGGCCACGTCGTGCCACAGCAAGGTCAAGGCAGGGTTGTTGCGGTGGGCCTGCAGGTTCTCCTCCCGCCCCGTGTAGCCGTTGTCGAGGCAGATCACCGTGTGGCCCTCCTGCAGCAGACGGCTGACCAGATGGGAGCCGATAAACCCCAAACCACCCGTAACCAGGATCTTCACCAGCCCACTCCAATCAGGGTAATGCCCGCCTGCTGAACGGCCTGCCGGTCAAGGCAGTTGCGGCCGTCGAGGATGAGGGGCCGCCGCATCAGCTCGGCAAGGCGCCGGTAATCCAGCGACAAAAACTCCGGCCACTCGGTCACCAGCACCAGGGCGTCGCAATCCTGGGCCAGGCGGAACACGTCCGTTTCCACCACCACGTGGGCCAGGCCCTCCCGCATCCCCGAAGCCGACACAATGGGATCATAGGCTTTTACCTTGGCCCCCAGCCGGTGGAGCTGCTCGATGAGGGTCAGGGACGGCGCATCCCGCAGGTCGTCGGTGTGGGGCTTGAAGGTGAGGCCCAGAAGGCCGATGGTCTTGCCCTTGAGCACCTTGAGGGCCTGCTGCAGCTTTTCCAGCAGGCGCTGCCGCTGCTCGCGGTTGACCTCGACGGTGGCCCGCAACAGCTTGGCCTCATAGCCGTAGTCGGCTGCCGTCTGGATCAAAGCGGCCAGATCCTTGGGAAAGCAGCTCCCTCCCCAGCCTAGACCAGCGTTGAGGAAGGCGCGGCCAATGCGCTTATCGAGGCCGATCCCTTCGGCCACCTGGGTGATGTCGGCGCCAGTGCGCTCGCAGATGTTGGCGATCTCGTTGATGAAGCTGATCTTGGTGGCCAGGAAGGCGTTGGCGGCATATTTGATCATCTCGGCCGAGGCCAGGTCGGTGACCAGCAAGGGCACGGGATCCCCGCCCAAGCCCTGCTGGCGGCTGAGGATGGGCTCGTAAAGTTGCCGCAGGATCTCGATGGCCCGGGGGCTGCTGGAGCCAATCACAATGCGATCCGGGTAGAAGGTATCCTGGATGGCGCTGCCCTCCCGCAGAAACTCGGGGTTGCTCACCACGTCGAAGGGCGGCACCCAGGAAGACCTGTCCAGGGTGGCCAGGGAGGAGGGGGTGGGATCCCCCCCAGCCAGAGCCATCTGTTGGCTGCTTAGGCGCTGCTGGACAGCCTCGGCGGCGCCGTCGAGGATGAGCATGCGCACCCAGTCGCCGGAGCCGATGGGCACGGTGGACTTGTTGACGATGACGCGGTAGCGGTTGTCCAGGTGCTGGCCGATCCCTCGCGCCACGGCCTCTACGTAGCGCAGGTCTGGCTCGCCGCTGGGCAAAGCCGGGGTGCCCACGGCAATGAAGATCACTTCGCTGGCCTTCACCCCCAGGCCCAGGTCGGTGGTAAAGTGCAGCCGGCCAGCCTCGGCGCCTTCCCGCACCAGCTCTTCCAGGCCGGGCTCGTAGATGGGCAGACGACCTCGCTGCAGGTTTTCGATTTTGACAGGGTTGTTGTCTATACAAATAACGCTGTGGCCCAGGTGGGCCAGACAGGCGCCGGTTACCAACCCCACATAGCCAGCTCCCACGACCGCCATGTCCATGGCCGCCTCCCCCTCGCGTCGGTGCTTGGTTCTAAAATACCCCGCCGGCCCGCATTTCCTATCCCCTCGAAGAAGGTCGGCCCCTAGGGGGAGTCGGTGGCAAAATAAAGCTGAACCGGCTTGGTCTGAGGCTCCCCAGCGGTGAGCTTCCCCGATTCTGCTGCCATAGCCAGCCGCCGTCAGCGCCAGGTGCAGAGGGTGCTCTATGTCACCCTGGGGCTCAATCTTTTGGTGTTTTCGGTCAAGTTGATCCTGGGATTGGCGACGGGATCCCTCAGCTTGGTGGCCGATGCCCTGCACAGTGTTACCGACAGCGCCAGCAACATTCTTGCCCTGCTGGCAGCCCGCTTTTCCTCGCCAGAGCCGGACGAAGACCATCCCTATGGCCGCAGCAAGTTTGAGGCCATTGGAGCGCTGGGGATCGCCGCCTTTTTGGGAGTGGCCAGCTTCGAGATCCTCAGCGCAGCGGTGGGGCGGTTTTTTGCACCCCAGCCGCCGCAGCTCCGGATCGAGGGGTTGACCTTGACGCTGATGCTGGGCGTGCTGGGGATCAACCTCTTCGTGGCCGTCTATGAACGTTTCTGGGGCAGGGCGCTGGCCAGCTCGCTGCTCTTGGCCGATGCCCGCCATACCCTCAGCGATGTCTGGGTAACCCTGACGGTATTGCTGGGTCTGGCCGGGATCCACTTCTGGGGGATCCCTTGGCTGGACCAGGTGCTGGCGGTGCCGGTGGGGCTGCTGGTGTTCTGGAGCGGCTGGGAAGTGCTGCGGGAAAACGTTCCCTTCTTAACCGACCGGGTGGCTATCCCCCCCAAAACCTTGCGGGAGCTGGTTCTCAGCCTGCCCGGGATCCTCGACTGCCACGACATCACCTCCCGCGGCATCCCGGGGCAGATGATCTTTATCGAAATGCACATGGTGGTGGAGCCGCTGGATGTGGAGTCGGCCCATCGCCTTACCGAAGCGGTGGAGCAACTGCTGCAGCAGCGCTACGGGCCGGTGCGGGTCACCATCCACCTGGAGCCCTACTCCCACATCGAGGGATCCCGTTCCTAGCCACAATGGGCCTTGCATTCCTTGCTCTGCGTGGGTTTAATGGGGGTAGATTTCCCCCTTCGGGGGGATTCCTAGAAAGTGGAAAGAAAGTGGAAAGAAAGTGGAAAGCCCGTCCTCATAGCCAAAAGCTCGGTAGTAGCGGGGAAACTCTGCCAATGCCTCGGGCTGGGGCACGTCGTGGTTGCCGGGCACCACAAAAGCCGGAAAAGGTAAACGGGCCAGCCGCTCTGCCAACCAAGCGTGGTTTTCTGGCTCCCCGTGCTGGGTCAGATCCCTCGGCAGCAGCAAAAAATCCAAGAGCAACTGCATCCGGTGTTGCAAAACCTGCTCCAGAGCCGGGATGCTTAGCTTCACCAAATGAAACCGGTTGAGATGATCCCAAAGGACAGATCCGGCGCAAGGCCCGATTGCCCCTGGGGGGATTCCGGTCTTTTGGCAGAGGATCTCCGGGATAACCTCGGCAAGGCCACCTTACAGGTGACGGCTGGGGAGGCCGACGGGGAGCAAATCGAGCTGAAAAAGCCCAATCTCTAACTCTGATTACCAACTTCGGCCGCGAGCCGGAGCAGCCTCAGCAGCCGAAGCCCACCCTGCCTGGGATTAGGGCCGGCTCTAACAGCAAGGGCTAGAAAGTGCCTCGGGATCTCGATCCACCACGTCGGGATCCTGTTGTGCTGAGCCGGCAGAGGGAAGGGAACCCGAGGTTTTACCGGAGTGAAGTGGGCTACCTCGCCTCTAAAGCTGTGTTAAGATTTTGCGTAACTTCAAGAGAGCTGGCGCCTTTCAGATCCGGTAGGGGATTTCGTCAGCGGTGCGTAGCACTATGGGCAAGGTTTTGGTTTTAAATGCCTCCTACGAGCCGCTCAACATCACCAGTTGGCGCAGAGCTGTTGTCCTTTTGCTCAAGGGCAAGGCCGAGCAAATCGAGCACAATGGCAAAGTAGTCTACGGCAACATCCCTCTGCCCACCGTCATCCGCCTGCGCCACTACGTTCACGTTCCCCACAAGGAGATCCCCCTGACGCGGCGCAATGTCCTCTACCGCGATGGGCACCGCTGCCAGTACTGCGGCTGTTACGGCGAAGACCTAACCCTGGATCACGTGATCCCGCGCTCCCGCGGCGGTGAAGATACCTGGGAGAATGTAGTCAGCGCCTGTGTGCGCTGCAACGTGAAAAAAGGGAATCGCACCCCTTGGGAGGCCGGCATGCCCTTGCTCCGCCAGCCCCGCCGCCCCCACAGCACCCTTTACTTTGAAATCTCCAAAGCCGTCGGCAGCGGATCCCATCGGGAATGGCTGAAGTACGCCATCGGCCTGGAAGGGGATCCGCCGCCGGAGCTGGCAGTCAAGCCCGCCTAGCTCCCGAGGCTAAGGATGCAGGTCTGAGACCGGCGCTGCTTTGGAAAGGGGAGGAGAGGTGGTGGCCGGGATCCCCAGCTCGATCCAGCGATGGATCAGGGCGTTGACCTCTTCGGGGCGCTCATCGTGAGGGCAGTGGCCGGCCTCCAGGAAGTATTCCACCGCCTGAGGGTAGTGAGCCCGGTAGAGCTTAGAGCGCTCGCGGACCCGCATCCAGGGATCCCGTTCGCCCCAAATCAACAACAGGGGGCGCACCAAGCTGCGCAGCAGCTCGTCCACATAGCGCCCCTTCTGCCCGCCCCGCATCAGGGCCACGAACACATCGGCAGCCCCCGGATCCCGCGTGGGGCGATGAATGTCTTCCACCAGTTGATCCGTCACTGCCGCCGGGTCGTAATAGACCTGCTTCAGCTTGGAGCGAATCACCCGCGGCTGCCGCAAATACTGAAACAATAGGTAAGACACCAGGCGCTGGCGCAGGCCCCAGCCTACCAGGCCACCCAGCCATTGCCGCCAGCCAGATGGGGATCCCTTAACCGTGGAAAAGCCGCCTGCCCCGTTAAGCAGCACCACCCCCCGCACCCACTCCGGCCACTCTGCCGCCAGGCTGAGCACCACATAGCCGCCCAGGGAGTTGCCAATGGCCACCACAGGCCGCCGGATCACCTGTTGACAGAAATCCCGCAGTTGATCCCGCCAGATCTCGGCGCGATAGTCCCAGTTGGGCTTGGCCGAACGGCCAAAGCCGAGCAAATCGATGGCATAGACCTGGTAGTGTTGAGCCAATTCGGGAATGTTTTTACGCCAGTGGTCGGTGGAAGCCCCAAAGCCGTGCACCAAAAGCAAAGGCTGCCCCTGCTCGCCCTGTTTGACGTAATGGACGGATTGCCCCCGCCAAATCCAGCGTGCCGAGATAGGAGTGGCCGATGCCGATGTTGAAGCCATAGAGGTCGCTTGTAAGCTTTTGTTATTTAAGCTTTTCTTATTCTAGATTCTTTTTCTAGATTCTTTTAGATTCTGCTCGGCCGACTCTGGAGCTGTAGCCGAGCAGCGTATCCTAAACACGGATTGGACTCGCAGCATGATCGCGTTTTTGAGCGGCCACCTCGTCGCCATCGAATGGGGAGAGCGCAGTAGCCTCACCGTTGAGGTGCAGGGGATCGGCTATCGGGTCAAGGCCCCGGCGCGTTTTCTCAAGCAACTGCCCCCCATCGGAGAGCCCGTGCGGGTGTTTACCCACTTGGTGGTGCGAGAGACCGAGCTGGTGTTGTACGGGTTTGGCTCGCCAGCCGAGCGCGATGTGTTTGTGGAGCTCATCAAAGTTTCGGGGGTGGGGCCGGCTTTGGGCTTGGCTCTGCTGAATACCTTCGGCCTGCCGGAGCTGGTTCAGGCAGTGGTGACCGAAAACGTGCGCCTACTTTCCCTCACGCCAGGGGTAGGGCACAAAACGGCCCAACGGCTAGCCTTGGAGCTGAAAACCAAGCTGGCCCACTGGCGACAAGGCCTGGAGAACGCCGATCGCCCCCTGGCCGGCGGGCCGCCTCCGGCCATCCGGGAAGAGGTGGAAATGGCCTTGCTGGCCCTCGGCTACAGCCTCCAAGAAATTCAAGCGGCCCTGCAAGCTTTGCCCTCCCAACCCCGCCCAACGGAAGAGTGGCTGCGGGATGCCATCACCTACCTCAGCCGGCAGCCATGAGCCCTCCGGATCCCCAGCAGCGCCGCATTGGCATTCTGGGCGGCACCTTCAACCCCGTCCACCACGGCCATCTGATCATGGCGGAGCAGGCCCTCTGGCAGTTCAACCTGGATCAGGTGCTGTGGATGCCGGCAGGGGATCCTCCCCACAAGCCCTTGGCCGCCGGCGCCAGCAAAGCCGATCGCCTGGCCATGGTGAAGCTGGCCATTGCCGACCACGAGCGCTTTGCCTGCTCCGACCTGGAGATCCGCCGTCCCGGCCCCTCCTACACCATCGAGACGCTGCGCAGCCTGATGCAAGAGCAGCCGGATACCCAGTGGTATTGGATTATCGGCGTGGATGCCCTGCGGGATCTGCCCCAGTGGTACCAGGCGGAAGAATTGGCCCGCCTCTGCCATTGGATTGTTGCCCCCCGTATCGATGCCGGCGACGCCGCCCAAGTGCTGCGGTCGGTGGCCGCAAAGCTGCCCATCCGGGCAGCAATCCTGGACGCCCCCACCCTAACGCTCTCTTCCACCTACCTGCGCCAGCAAATCCAAAAGGGGGGATCCATCCGCTACCTGGTGCCCCCTGCTGTGGAGCACTACATTCGCCAACACCGGCTCTACCTCGACCCTTGAAGAAAATAAAGAGAAGGGATCCCTCCTCTCCGATAAACCCGTTCACTAGAGCAACAGCCCGCCCAACTTTTTCCCAGCCAGGAGGGGCTGAAGAGAGGCTGTTTCGCTGAAAGTAGGAAGGCTTGTCTCAAATGAAAATTGCAACCCAACCTGCCGATGGCTTAGTAAGCCAAGCCCATGCTGCGGGTGGTTTCGGGGCCAAGGTAGACGCGGATGCTCAAGAAGTCCGTGGGGCAGGCAGTCTCACAGCGTTTGCAGCCAACACAGTCTTCGGTGCGGGGGGCTGCGGCAATCATGCCGGCCTTGTTGTTCCCCTTCCAGGGCACCATTTCCAACACATCAGTAGGGCAGGCCCGCACACACTGAGTACAGCCGATGCAGGTGTCGTAGATCTTGACCGTGTGAGCCATTAGCGTTCTCCAGTCGAGCTGTTTGAAAGATTAAAAAAAGGTTTACCGAAGGGCGTGGCAGCAACACCACTGCACGGGTGCCTTCAGTGTACTGTAGTCCTGCCAAACCACCCCGATCTGCGATCCAAATGTTCAAACAAATTTACATCCCCAGGGATCCCTTGCCGCGCCGACGGGAAGGTCGCCCTCGCGGTTGGGCTAGGATTGCCTGAGGAAGGACAGGGCAAGGATCCTACGAATGGGACGCTCGCTGCGGAATTGGAGAAGGCAAACTCGAAGCCAAATGCACCGCCTGGGGCCCGTTTTGGCCGGCATTCTCCAGGAAATCTATGCGGAGAACATACCTCGCCTGCGCCGCTGGGATCGGCAGCTCACCGACTGGGTGTACAGGCGTGGCTGGAGGGTGGATCCTTCCTTGCCCAAGGTGGCCATCTACGTGTTGGGCGCAGTGGTGATCCTGGCGATTCCAATTCTCACCTTGGCAGTTTTAGTGGCTCTCGCGGCCTTTCTTGCCATCCAAATAGCCCAAAAGTGGCCCCAGGAAGCCCGCCGTTATCTTCCCAGCGCCGACGAGGAAGACGACTCCGACCCCCGCCAAGGGGACTGGGACTATTGACAGGCTAGCCGTCCCTGCCCTAAAGCGGGGCATCGCCCTCGGGCGGACGGGGCGAGTCTTTTTGGCTGCTAAGGCGCTGCTTCATCCGTCTGACCAGCTTTTGCTGGGAGTGGCTTTCCAGCCTGTTGAGGCCGAGGGCGCCGGCCAGGATCCCTAACTGTAAGGCCAAGCTGGGCAGGGTGGTCTCCAGATCCCGCCCTGCCAAGGCTCGAAAGAAAAATACAAATGCCCCGATGGTGGCCGAAAAACCCACCGCCAGGTAGACAAAGCGCCGCAGACTGCGGTAGGGGGCGGCCAGTTCCGTGAGCAGCCTCACCCGATCTGCCGCTGGATCCCGACCTGGGGGCAGGGGCGAGCCAGGTTTTGGGGAAGGTTTGGGCTCCGATGTTGCCACGGCTACACCTCCTCGGGCAATAGTAGGGGATCCCGGCCAGAAATCGCCGCCAAGCTTTCCTCGGCAGCCCGACAGGCAGCCAGAATATCTTGCTCTTCCCCGCCCAAGTAGACGCGGCCAAAGCTGCCAAAGGGCATCACTTCGAGGATGTTGATGCGGGCCGATTTTTCTGCCTCGTTGGCGGCCAGGGGGGCATAGCCTGCCGGCTGCACCTCCAGGATGTAGAGGGTTTGGCCGGCTAGGAGCATCTGGCCGCGGCGGAAACGGTTGATCAACTGGGTTTGGTGGGGATCGATGTTGCGAATGATCTGGCTGGAGATGATGCGCGGCCTGAGGCGCTCCTTTTCGCTCACCCCCAAAGCCGCCAGGATGGCCCGACCGGCAGTGCGGGTATCCCCCTGGTTGCTGGAGTGTACCTCCAAAAGGCCGTAGAGGCGCTCCACCACCTGCAGCCCCGGCCTTACCGAGGTGGCTTTGAGGGCGATGTCCATAACGCGGTTGATCTCGATGCCGGGGGAAATCTCGACCCAGAGGGAAGTATCCCCTGGCAGAGGCAAAAAGCCCTGGGCCACCGTGCCCAGATAAGCAGCGTACTGGGGCTGGAGCCGATCCAAAAACACGTAACTGCGCAGGTCAATCCCCAAAGGAGTTCTCCCCCCTGTCTGTTGGGCTGGGTTGGACGTCGGACGACGGGGCCGGCATTCCTCCCTTTCTAGTCTCACGCCATCTCTTGGCTTTTGGGGAGAACAGCAGTTCGGTATCCCAACTTTCCCCTGCTACAGGTCACCCTGAGCCACTACCTTCACCGTTGTCAAGGCTTCCAGGTCGATGGGCCCGCGCACGTGCAGCCGCTGGGTGGAAATGCCCAAAGACAGGTCGCGAAACGCTCCCAAGGTGGGGATCCCGGCTCCCCGGCCTGCCGAGAGGGGAGAGGTGTTGATGTGGATCAGGGCGGCATCCACCTCCTGGAGAAAGCGCTGGGCTGCCGATTGGCTGTCGGTGAGGATCGTCTCCGATTGACGACAGCCATTTTTGTTGATCCAGGCGATCGCCTCCGTCAGGTCGGCAACGGGCTGGAGGCGCAGATGAGGCCGTTCTGTGGAGTCAAAGCCTTCCCCCAGCGGCTGAAGCTGGGGGAATCGCTCCAGAATGGGGGCTGCTGCCTGTATATCGATCCCTTGACCCAGCAAGTCTTCAATCAGGGCGGTCAGATGATGGGCGGCCCAATCGGTGTGGATCAGCAGCCAAAGGGTGAGGGGCTGATAGATCGGGATCCCTTCTGGGCCATAGCGAGCCAAGGGATCCAACAAAACCGACTTCACCAAAGGCCAAGGAGCGGTGCGATCCACATAGATGTGGCCGTACCCCAGATGCGTGACCAGAGTCGGCACTTTGCTGGCCTGCAACAGGAACTCCACCCAGCCGGGGCGACCGCAGGGGATCACCAGATCCACATAGCGGGTTTGCTGCAACAACAGCAACAGTGGGGAATCGGCCTGGGGATCGGTCGCTTGGTCTTGGGCGGGGAGGGTTTGAATGGCCCCTTCCGGGATCCCGTGCTCGTAGGCGGTCTCTGCCAACAGGTTGACCAGGGCCTGATGGGTTTTCTGGATGGGGCCGCTGCCGGCCAAGATCACGCCATTGCTCGTCTTGAGACACATGCCAATGCCATTCAAGGCAAACTCGGGGTAGATCTCGTAGACCAAGGCGATCAGCCCCAAAGGGACGCGGTAGCGGCCAATAAACAGCCCGTTGTCCTGACGGCACCCCCTCTCCAGGCTCCCGATGGGATCCGGCTGTTGGGCCAGGAGAGCAAGCAACTGGGCGGATCGCTGCAGGCGCTCGGGGGTAAGCTTGAGGCCGTTGAGGATCCACTCCGGCAGGGTTTGCTCGCGGCAGCTTTCCAGGTCGAGGGTATTGGCCTCCAACAGCAGATCGGAGCGCTCCAGCAAACGGCGCGAGAGAGCCAGCAGGGCCTGGCGTTTGGTTTCGCCGCTCAAGCGCTGGAGCTGAGGCAGCAAGCGGCGCACCTGGCGCAGGGTGGTGCTGAGGTCAAAGGCTGAACCAAAATCGGTCACTCGCTTCCCTCCTGCCCGGCTGACCGACGACAGACCTGCTCCTGACCACTGCTAACAAGAAATGGCTAGATCCACAAGGGCTGAAACTAGGGATCCCTGGCAACGATCCCAAGCATCTCAAGGCCGCCGCAGCAGCAGGATCGCCGTCACCATCAACAGCGTCAGCAACAGGCAAAGAATCAGGAACCAACTGAGCAACTGGGCTTGGCTGGGGAAGAGCAACACGCCCAGAAACCCCACCGCCAAAGCAACCCCCAGGCTGAGGGTGAGGCCCAAGAGCGCAGATCCCTGGAAAGTGCTTTGCCGGTGCAACACCCACTGATGGCCGTTCCAGAACCAGATTTTACGGTAGGGGTAGGAGACGGCCAGTTGCTCAATGTGCAAACGGTCGGGGGTGATGGCGAAAATATGCTGGCAACGGCTGCAGCCAAAAGCCTCAGTCAGGGTAATCAGGCGCAACTGACCTTGGTGGCAACAGGGGCAGGGGTAAATTTTGGTGGGCTCGATGGGCTGAGCCACTCGCAGGGACGATTTCTGCCGAGGCCACTTGTGGGGAGAGGAAAACGCCACAGCTCTCAGTCGGTGAGAAGTCGGGATCCCTCACATCCTATCCTCAAGAAAGCAGGGTCAAGCCACCCAGAGATGGTGGACGTAGCGCCAGGTCAAGATCTGGTTGAGGACGAGGAAGATCAGGCCCAGAAGCCCATAGCCCAGCTTGAGAACTCTGCTTAGGTGGGGGCGCGCCCACAGGGGAAGGAAGCCGAAATCTGTGTGCTTGGCCCAGTGCAGGAGGGCCAGCACTTGCACGAGGTGAACCGGTAGGCAGTAGCGAATCATGCTTCGCTGGCCTAGGGGACTCATGCCGGCTACAGCGATGTAGAACATAGCCCAGGCAGCTAGGTGAAACCCCAGCCGCTCCTGCCAGCGCCGGCTCTTACCGGCCACGACACTCAAACCATCCAGCAAGCCTGTAACAACTAGGGATCCCAGCGTAACAGACACAAACAGTTGGCTGAGAGCATCAGACCACAGGCCAGGATCCTGCAGCGGTGCAGAAGGAGAGAGCAAGACCTGCCATCGCTCAGGGGAAAGAACATAGGTATGAGCCTGGAAAAGGGCTTGGTAATTGGCCTGGACGCCGGTAAAGTAGCGCTGCATCTCCATGTAGAGATCCCAGCGACCGAAGCGGAGCTGACAGTAGAGGAAAAAACTCAGCCCCCCCAACAAGGCCAAAACAACGGCGCCTGCCGTCCAAAACCAACGGCGGGATCCCTCCCCCAGGCGCAGCAGAGGAAGCAACGCCACCGGCAGGCCCACAATGCGAGTGGCACTCATCGCCAAGCCGTGGGCCCCAGCCAAAAGTGCCGCCCGGAGAGAGTTCAAGTCCATTGACCAGTAGAAAAAACCTAGCAGGCTGGCTACGAACAGAGACTCGCTGTAACCTACTACCAAGTAGAAGCTACTAGGATAAACCAAGATTATTAGACTTGCCAAAACCTGCCAAAGAGTGGGGATCTGCCAGCGGCGGTAAAGCAGGAAAAGGTAAATCCACATCAGCCAGCAAAAGAGCTGGGCAGTAAGATAAAGCCCCAGCTCCGGCTCAACTCCTAACAGGCGGCTCATGATGGCCACCGCCAGAGGATAGCCCGGAAAGAAAGCCACATTGCTCTGCTCGTAGGCGATCTTGTCAAAGCCCACAAACTGATAGCCCCGCCGCACAATGCTCAGGTACCAGTAGCTATCGCGCTGGCTCAGGGCTGTAAAGGCAGAAGCATAGTCGCTGTGTTTTGTCCAAAGGTATATCATTAACACTTGCAAAACAGTCAGCGCTAGGCCCAGCAAAAAAATCCGAGCAGAAAAGCCAACTAAAAGTCTGCAAATCTGTTGCAACAGGTGGCAAGGGCGCAAACTCATTGGCGCATTCTCCTTCTTGACTACGGAAGTTCAATCAAGCCACCCAGAGATGCTGGACGTAGCGCCAGGTGAGGACTTGATTCAGGGCAAAGAAGACTAAAGCCAAGATCCAGTAGCCCAGCCTCAGGACACTGCCAAGATAGGGACGCACCTGTTGCGGGATGAAGCTGAAATTGGTGTATTTAACCCCATGCAGCCAGGTCAGCACCTGCAGGATGTGGACTGGCAGGCAGTAGCGGATCATACTTCTCTGGGCCACAGCACTCATACCAGCCACGGAAATGGAGAACATGGCCCAGGCGGCTAGGTGAAACCCCAGTCGCTCTTGCCAGCGCCGGCTCTTGCCGGCCAGGACACTCCACCCATCCAGCAGGCCTGTAATAACTAGGGATCCCAGCGTGAGGAGAACAAACAGTTGACTGAGGGAAATGGCCCATATCCCAGCCCCCAAAGCCTCGGAAAAGGAGAGCAAGGACTGCCAATAGCCACTAGATAAAGAGGGGGGCATAAGTACGAGGTCGAATAATAGCCAAATAATCGAAAGAACTGGGGCCAAAGTAGCGCTGCATTTCCAGGTAGAGATCCCAACGGCCAAAGCGGAGCTGGCAGTAGAGGAAAAAGCCCAGCCCACCCAACAAGGCCAGAACAACAGCGCTGGCTGTCCAAAACCAAGGGTGGGATAGTCGCAGCAGAGGAACCAGCGCCACCGGCAAACCCACAATGCGGGTGGCGCTCATCACCAAACCGTGGATCCCGGCTAGAAACGCCGGCCAGGGAGCGTTCAAGTCCATGGACCAGTAGAAAAAACCCAGCAGGCTAGCCAGAAACAGAGACTCGCTGTAGCCCACTACCAAGTAGAAGCTACTGGGATAGACCAGGATGATTAAGCTGGCCAAAACTTGCCCAAGAGGGGGGATCTGCCAGCGGCGGCAAAACAGGAAAAAGTAAATCCACATCAGCCAGCAAAAGAGCTGGGCAGTCAGATACAGCCCCAGTTCAGGGTCAACTCCCAACAGGCGGCTTATGGCGGCCACCGCCAGAGGATAGCCCGGAAAGAAAGCCACGTTGCTCTGCTCGTAGGCAATCTTGTCAAAGCCCACAAACTGGTACCCTCGCCGCACAATGCCCAGGTACCAATGGCTATCCCACTGGGTTAAACCCTTGAAGATGGAAGCATAGTCATCCTCCTGGCTCCAAAAGGAGATCAAGAAAATCTGCAGCAGCGTCAAAGCCACAGCGGGAAGCAAAACTTGGACGGCAAAAGAGACCAGATGCTGCCGGCTGTGCTGCAAGAGGTGGCTAGGAGGGAAGCTCATTGTCGCACCTTTGCGGGTGGGGATGGCACTTTAATCTCCTCTTGGTAATCGTCATCGGAGTTCACCTGCCAGAGATCGTGGCTGCCGGGTTGGAGAATGTTCTCAGCAGCCAGCAGGCCCATCAGCAGGCTGTGATCCTGGTTGTTGTACTTAAACGAGCCATAGCGGCCCACCAGTTGCAAGTTTTCAAACTGGCCGAGGTACCTTCGCAAAATGGCCAAGTCTTCTTTGTAGCTGCCGGCGTAGATGGGATAGGTGCGGGGCAGGCGCACCACAAAGCCACCGCAGATCTTCTGATCCTGGAGCAGGCCAATTTGGCGCAGCTCCCTCTCAGCCAAAGCCAGCAATTCCTCCTCAGGGGCTTGCCACAAGGGATCCTCAAAGTTGCACCAATACTCACAGCACAAGGGGGTTTGTTCTCGGTTGGGGAGCATAGCCGGCGACCAATTGGCAAAATTGGTTACCCGACCAACTTGTACTGTTGGTTCATTGATATACAGCCAGTTATCGGGGAAAAGCTGGGATCCCTCCACAATCAGATAAACCAAAACGGTGTTGCGAAACTTGAGGTTGCGGGCTGCCTGCAGTACCTCTGGAGGAGGCAACTCCTGTAGGCTCTGCACCAAAACTGTCAGAGGGATCGAGGAGATGACGTGGGAGGGGGAGACCCATGTTTCACTTCCATCCTGAAGATTGCGCAATTGCAGCTTGACAATCCGGGATCCCTCATGCCTAAGGGCAATGACCTCTGTATTTAGCCAAACTTTTTGACCTTCGGCCAGCAAAAACTCCTGCATTTTTTCGTAGAGCTGGCCGGATCCCAGCCGAGGAAACTGAAACTGATCGATTAGAGATTTCACCAAACCTCGATTCCACCCCAATGCTTTTCGTATGGCCTCTCCAAGACTGAGACCTTTGATGCGCTGGGCAGCCCAATCAGCACTGATCTCGGTGCAAGGGATCCCCCAAAGCTTTTCTGTATAGCCTTCAAAGAAAATCTGAAAGAGTCGAGCGCCAAATTTGCCCTTGACCCAATCGGCAAAGTTGCGGGGAGCTGGCCGCGGAATGAGTTGTGCCCAAAGATAGGAAAGGACAATGCGCAGGCTTTCCCACCACCCCACTTTGCGCAGGACTTCCCAAGCTTGAATGGGGTACTGAAAATATTGCTTGCGGTAGTAGATGCGGGTAAGCCGCCGGACAGTTACTTGTTCGGATCCCAAAACCTGGTTCCACAACTCCAGCACCGCTGGGATCTTGGTAAAAAACCGGTGCGGGCCATAGTCGAGAATGAACCCCTGGTAGCGAATGCTTTTGGCCAAGCCCCCGACTCCCTCTTCTCGTTCCACTACCACCACGGGGAAGCCCAGCTGGGTCAAGCGGTAGGCAGCCGCCATGCCCGCCGGCCCTGCCCCCAGGATATAGATGGGATCCCGCATCTGGCCTTGCGCTCGCCTTCAAGCCTTGCCGACATTGTAGTACCTGCGAAACCCTGGGAAAATAGGCAGAGGAGGCTGCGGCTGGAGGCTGGCCTGTGCTGTTGACCAAGGGCTTTGAGGTAGAAATGTACACCGGCACCGCCGCCGGGGAAGTGGTGGGGCTGTCGGAGCGCATCTGCCGGGCCTTGCCGGGGTTCATGCGAGAACCAGATCGGCGCAACGTGGAGTACATCACCCCGCCCCTTCGCCGCTACGAGGATCTGCTCTGTGCCCTGCTGCGGCCTCGGCTGCAACTGCGGCAATTTTTGCGCCGCCTTGGCCCCTACACCCTGTTGCCGGGGAGCACGCTGGCTTTGGGCGGCAGCGACCACTTTGAGCGCTCGGATCCGGACAACCCCTACCACGACTACATCGAGCGCACCTACGGCACGCGGGTGGTGACCGCCAGCATCCACATCAATGTTGGCCTGCCGGATAGCGAGGCCATTTTTCTTGCCTGCCGTTTGCTGCGGGCGGAAGCTCCCCTGTACTTGGCCCTGAGCGCTTCTTCTCCGTTTCTGGACGGCCAGGTGACAGGCTACCATTCCAGCCGTTGGCAGGTGTTTCCCAAAACGCCGGCCCAGGTGCCCTTCTTCCGGGATCACGCCCATTACATCGCCTGGATGCGGGAGCAACTGGCCCTGGGCACGATGCAGAATGTGCGCCACCTCTGGGCCTCTGTGCGGCCCAACGGCCCAGAGCGGCCCTACCATCTCAACCGGGTGGAGCTGCGCATCTGCGACCTGGTGGCAGATCCGGTGATGACCCTGGCCATCACTGCCTTGGTAGAGGCCCGTCTCTGGCAGTTGCTGGCCCAGCCAGAAGCGCTGGATCCGTTGCGGGGGCCTTTGACACCGACGGAGCTGGAGAGCCTTTGCGAGGCCAACGAGCAGGCCGCTGCTCGCGAGTCCTTGCGAGCCCGTCTGGTCGATTGGCGCACGGGCCGAGAACGGGTGGCCCAGGAGTGGATTGAAGAGCTGCTGACCGAAGCGTGGCGCCTCGGCCAACCCCAGGGCCTGGGCTGCTTTTTGGCTCCCCTGCAAACTCTGCTCCAACAGGGCAACGAGGCCCAGCGCTGGCTGAAGCAGGTCGACCAGGGATCCACACCCGCCCAGGTGTACCAACGGGCCATTCAGGAGCTGGCCGAACAAGACCGAGAAAGACAAGAGACCCTCTGCCAGCTTGTTGGCTAAGCCTTTGCCCAACGGTGGGCGCTTCTCAGTCCGGTGCCTGCCCCCCACCAGATCCCCAGTTCAAACCTGACTTAGATTCGCCTAGACAGGCTCCACCACTTCCCCTAGGGCTTGCCGAGCCACACAAAAGGATAGCTTGGTAGCCCCGCACTTGAGTGCGGGGCGGAAAAGCCCGCTAGCGACTTTGGTCGCTTACCCATGATGGGGGTCGTTGATATAGTTTCATAGCTCAAACAACCTCTTCCTGACTTCTCCTACCAAGACCTCTTTCCTTCTCTTTAGCCAAAAAATAAGATAAACAACCGCTAGCCCCACACCATGGTTGTAGTGATTGTACCGTTGACTTTCCTCTCGCACTATCGCTTGCCCATGTCAGACTGCGGTTGTCATGCCGCTTGCCAACAATGATGGAGTACGGCTGTCAGCAGGTTATAGTCAGGAACAGAGAGCTAGTCCCCCTATTAGTGTGTCAACAGTCTAATAAGCAACTGTGCTTTGTACTATGCGAGACAAGTCTATTTCAAAACGAAGCGATGGGCAAGCTATGGTGAGCTTTGCGCTGAGATGGGGAGAACCCAAAGCAAGCACTTCATCGCAATGTATGTTTCCGCCGCGCAACAGACCTGCAAGTCTGTAGCTGAAGTGGGTCTATGCCAAGCCTGCTCGACCTCAATCGCTGGATCCGAGAAAAGCTTTAGCAATTGACCACGGAGTCAACAACTGGCTTACGTGCGTTAGCAACTTAGGACATAGCTTCATCATTGACGGCCGCAAAGTCAAGTCCTTTAACCAGGGGTACAACAAGGAGCTGGCTAGGCTCAAGACTCACAAGCTGCCGGGGTTTTGATTGCAAAAGCTTGGTCGAATTACGGAAAAAAGAAACCGGCGGATGCGGGATGCAATCCACAAAGCTGCGCGCAAGGTCATTGACTTCTGTTTACACCACTCAATTGGGAGAATCGTCTTTGGTTGGAACAAAGAACAAAAACAAGAATGCGGCTTTAACCAAAACTTTGTTTTCATTCCAACAGGTCGGTTCAAGGAGCGTATTGCGCAATTATGTCAGCATTATGGCATGGAGTTTATTGAGGTAGAGGAGGCGTACAGCTCGCAGGCAAGCTTCCTAGATGGAGATGAGCTACCTAATTATGGTGAAAAACCCGACGGGTGGAGACCCTCTAGGCTGAGGCGAATGCTGCCACCAACCTACTTAAGAAAGTCAGCAGAACCTTGGGGCTTTGCGTGAAGGAACTGTCTAGAGGCGCTTTGACAACGCCGTTACGGGTTCTTTTGTGGACTGCGTAAGAATCCCCCGCCTTTAGGCGGTGGGAGTGTCAATTCTGGCTTTCCCGAACTCCTCTTATTCCACCAAAATCACCGGGATGGGGCTGGTCTCCAACACCGCTTGCGAAGTGGATCCCAGCAATACTTGCTCCCAGCCGCGGTGGCCCCGCTTGCCCATGACGATGTCGGTTACCTGCCGCTCCTGAGCTAGGGTTACGATGGTCTCTGCAAAGGGCCCCGAGGCCAAGCAAAACTGGTGGCGAATGTCCGCCAAAAGACGCTGGGTGAGTTGCCGCAACAGTTCCACCCCTTTCCCCTGCAGCTCATCGGTAACATGCAGCACAATCACTTCCCCATCCACCCGCCGCGCCAAATCGGCTGCCTTGCGCAACACCACCTCGGCTAGAGGAGAGGTATCCACGGCTGCCAAAAAGCTCACCTTGCCTTGGCTGCCCACTTTGGTGGGATCCACCTCTCCTTTTTCCAAAAGCCGGGGGGCGCAAACCTGGGTCAGCCAAGCGCCCAGGGGTGCTGTGGCCAGAATCGACAAGGCCGCTATGGCCAGGATGGTCTCTCCGCCAGGGATCCCTTGGGCCAAGGGGATGCCGCCGATGGCCGCCTGCACCGTGGCCTTGGCCATGTTGCCCGGCAGCAAAAAGAGCCGCTCCCGCCAGTTCCAGTTGCTCCCTACCGTGGAAAGCCACCAGCCCAGGCCCCGGCCCAACAGCAGGCTCAGGGTCAAAAGCAGCAAGCCGGGCAAGAGCAGGGATCCCAGCACCCCCAGATCCAGCGACGCTCCCAGTAGCACAAACAACACGATCTCCGCCACTGTCCAGAGGGCATCGAACCCACCCCGCAGCCGCCGCGCCAAAGGGGCATCCAGCTCAATCAGAAAAAACCCCATGGCCATCACCGCCAGATAGCCGGAAAAATAGGGCCACACCTGCGGCGCCAGCACCAAGCCCAAGGCCATGCAGGCAGCCAGCAGCACTTCCTGCACGCTGTTGCGAGTCCAGTTTTGTTGGGTTAGCAGCGACACCAGAACCCGCGCCCCCAGGTAGCCTATGGCTATGCCCAGCAGGATCTCCATCCCCACTTGGAACGGCAGCCACTGCAGCGGCGATAGCTCCAGCCCCAGCAGGCGAACGCTCTCTGCAGAGCCCTGGCCCAAAAAGCTGAGCAACAGGCTAAACCCTAAGAGCAGCAGCACATCGGAAAGGGCGCTGCCGGTCAAAATGGCATCCGGGATCCCTTTGGTTACTCCCCAGCCCAAACTCTTGAGGCGCAACATCCCCGGCACGATCACAGCCGGCGACTCTGCCCCGATCACACAGCCCAGCAGCAAACCGGTAGGCCAGTCTAACCCCAGGATCCCAGTGCTCAACAGGGCCACTGCCACCGCCTCACAGGCGGCCGGCAAAAAACCCAGCCGCAGGGCTACAGACCCTTGCTGGGCCAGCTTCTCCCGATCCAGCCCCAGGCCCGCCTTCATCAAAATGATCATCACCGCCACCACCCGCAGATCCCCCGCCGCTGCCAGCACCTCCGGGGATAGGACATCTCCCAGCAAGATCCCCACGAGGATCATCCCCAGCAGGGGGGGCATCCCCAACCGACCCACGATTTGGCCGACAAAAAAGCCCATCACCAAGATCCACAGCCAACTGCCCAGCATCACCAGATCCTCATCTCCTTGTCGTCAGGGTGTTGAAGGGCAGCCCAGGGAGAAAAAGCCATCCGCGTCAGGAGTGGGAGCACCATCGCGTCCGCAGGGTGGGGCCTCAAACAAAGCCAAAGACCCCTACCCCCTGGACTTGCCCAGAAGTGTAGGAGTCATCAGCCTCAGCTTTTGAGGTTAGAACCCTCTTCCTCTATAGAAAAATTCCAAGTGAGGCGGTTGCGGCGAACTCCATCGCCGGTTGCCGGAGCACTACTCGAAAGCTGACCGGCAACTTACTTGGCACCTAAGATATCACGCTTTGTCTTCCACTGCAATTAAGCGATAGGGGTGATCGGGACACCCAATAGAGCGATAGAAATCGCTGCACACATTGTGGGTGAGGCGGTCACTCATACCCCGGGTTACCTGCTGCACCACTTGATGGGCCACCCGATAAACCAACTTGCGGGGCAGAACCTGCAAAAACCTGGGCAAAGCCAGCCAGATCTCCAGATGAAGAGCCCAGTGAACACGAGTTGTGGGCAGGTCTTTCAGGGATCCCTGTAGCTCCTCCAGCTGGAAATCGGCTTGGCAGCTGACCCGGTAAGGCATTCCTTCATCGCCGGGCAACTCAATCGAGGTCAGACAAAACCGGTAATCTTTATCCGGCCAGATCTTGACCCCAAAACTGGGCTCCAGCTCAAACCCCAGCCCGCCCATGCGGAAAAACTGCAACCTGTAAGTCTCGGCAGACAAAGCTTCCACCTGCAATGGCCTGAAGCACCGCTGGATCCACTGGGCATGGCCTCTCAGGTAACGGGCCAAGGTCTCCCGATCGGTTTCCAGATCCACTTGGCCACAGCGCGCGGCTCGCAAATCCAGGTGGGCTTTGTCCAGGGAGGGATCCCAAGAGGACGGAGAGGGATCTGCGGGAGCACCGCCTTCGGAGGACACGGCCCTTTCACTTGGCGGAACGGCGGGCTTGGAGCTGGCGATAGACATCCCTAACATCTACCTGATAGTGAGCAAGGGCCACGAGGCAGTGGTACCAGAGGTCGGCCATCTCACGGGCCAAAGCCACGCGGTCTTGATCCTTAGCCGCCATCACCACCTCAGCCGTCTCCTCGCCAAGTTTCTTCAAAATGGCATTTTCCCCCTTGGCTAGCAAGCTGCTGGTGTAGGAATCGGGCCGGGGATCCGCCTGGCGGGCCTTGACCACGGCAAACACCTGCGACAGGGTATCGGCGGCCGGCATGGGATCCCCTTCCTTCTCGGGGAGAGTGCGGAAGAAGCAGCTTCGCGCCCCTGTGTGGCAGGCCGCCTCTCCCACCTGCTCCACCAAGATAACCAGCGCGTCGCTGTCGCAGTCGTAGCGGATTTGCTTGACCCACTGCACGTGGCCAGAAGTTTCCCCCTTGGGCCACAGCGTCTGGCGGGAGCGGCTCCAGAACCAGGTGCGGCCCGTTTCCAGAGTCTTCTGCAGCGACTCGCGGTTCATCCAGGCCATCATCAGCACCGTCCCGTCCAGGTAGTCCTGCACGATGGCCGGGATCAAACCCTGTTCGTTGTAGCTGAGGTTGTCTAGATGGGCGATCTCCGCCGGCAGAAGAGTGCGGGGCAGATTTGCTGAAGCAAGAGAGGCCGAAGCAACAACCATCAAAGGCGGCAGAAAATCAGAAAGGTTAAAGATTCCTGAAAGCAGGATAGCAGAACTCGCCCCAGAAAGGATATCTCTCACTCCCCCCAGATCCCAACCCCGCTCGGCCACTTTCACGCGCAACAGTCGCGACCAGCCTGGCTTCTGCCGGGAGAAACTTCACCCTGCAAACCAGGGGGGCCTAGCCTGGCTTTGGCCTCAGCTTGAGGTTAAATCGCTGCGCTCACCAACTCTTTGCAGCTATGGCTGTGGGGAGTATGTCAATCCAGAGCCGCTCTCGGCAGCAGCTTCCGGGTCGGCTTGCGCTCCAGAGGCCAAGTTGGCCGCTCCAGACGGGTATCCACCAACACAGAGGCTGGGGCGAGATTAACCCGCTCCAGTAAGCGTTGCAGCAGTTGAGCATCGATGGCATCCACCCTAAGGACTCCGTCCCACGGACGCGATCGGGACAGGGTTGCCGTTCCCGCCACCAGGGGAGTGGGGGTTGTTTGCGGGGATCCCGTCTCACCGCCCCCAGCTAAGGACTCCGTCCCGCTGACGCGATCGGTCAACAGCAACTCTGCCACTGCCTGGGCCACCTCATTGCCATACACCCCATCGGGGCCAGAGGGGAGCAGATCCAGCCGTCCCTGCTGAGCGGCCAGGCGGCTTAAGCCCAGTTGCACCGCCACCACGGCCGGGCCCCGCTCCCCCCGCTTGAGGGTGCGCTGGCCGGCCAGGATGCTCTCCAGCTGCGCCTTGGCCACTTCCTGGTCGCCGCTGGGGAGCAACTGCACCAGCCCCTCCAGCCGGCTGCCGGGAGAGTTGGCGCTTGCCTGCTGCTGGGGATCCTCCCTCCACAAACGGGTTAGGTCGTAGAGCAAAATGGCATGGGGCACCGGGCGGCTGGGCTGGTTGGGGCCGGCATGGCCAGTGGCCAGAATTTCTCCTCGGTAAACCAACGAAGTGCTAAAGCCAGAGTCCAGCAGCACCGCCTCGCGGATCCCGATTTTGGGCAATAGGCTAGCCAGGATGGCGGCGTTGACGTGGGTTTTGGTAACTCCGATTACCACCTGATCCTGGTCGTCCACCCCAAAAAAGGCGCGGGGTCGGAACTCGGCGGCGCTAGAGAGGCGAAACGAGTCAATCTCCGCTGGCGAAAGGGCCCGGCCATCCTTGACCAGCCACAAGCCCGCCACAAACAGGTCCGTGACATCCGGCATGAGCTGGCGAAGGTTGTCGAGCTGAGTCATCGTGTCGGGATCAAAAGGCACAAAGCGCAGCCGATCCCTGCCCAGCAGCACCAGGGGGCGACCGCGCACCACCTTGTCGTCTTCGGGGCGACCGGGGATGAACGTCTTGTGGTTGGCGGCCATCACCGGTCCCACCATGACGTTGCTGGCGGAGTTGATCCAAGGAATGGAGAAGAAGCTGCCGTTGATGCCGGCATCGGCCTGGTAGCGCTGGGCCAAGGTTCTCACCTCGTAGCGCCGCTCCGCGTGCACCGTGGCTGCCCGTCCGCCGCGGATGGTGAGGATCCTCACCCCGTCAATGACCTCATCGGTCGGGGCCAGGGGCTGAGTCACATCCAGCCAGTAGTCGGGGCTGCGGCTGAGGGTGAAGGTGCGGGCGCCGATGATGGCCTCGGTGATGCGAAACTGGTTAAAGCGCCGTACCTCCAGCAAGTTGGGCGACTGTCCCGTAAAGCCGGGATCCATCGTAAAGGCCATCCAGTAACCCGCCTCGGCCAGGTATTGCTTTACCCGCTCGTCCCGATTGCCTTCCGGATAGGCGAAGTAGTGGATGGGGTGGCCCAGCTCCTCTTCCAGCTTGGTCTTGCAGTCAAACACCTCTCGCCGCAGGCGGGCATCGTCTAGCACCCGTAGGTCAGGGGGATGGTTAACGGTGTGGGCGGCAAAGTCGATCAACCCACTGGCGTCCATCTCCCGCATCTGATCCCAGGTGAAGTGATCTTTGCTGGTGGGCACGCCGACAAAGCCGGTCTGCACAAAGTAGGTGGCGGGGTAGTTGTACTCCTTCAAAAGCGGGTAGGCGTTTTCGTAAAGCCCAAGGTAGGCGTCGTCAAAGGTGAGCAAAATGGCCTTTTCCGGCAAGGGATCCCCATCTCGCAGGTGTTTGTAAAGCTGGTCGATGTGGATGGGAATCAGCCCCGCCTGCTTGATGGCTTCAAAGTGCTGTCGCAGCTCCGCCGCCGTGGTGTCAAACCAAACCTCTTTGCGGCCGGCCACCACATCGTGATACATGATGGCGGGCACGTAGGAGAGGCTGGCCAAGGGATCCAACGCAAAGGGATCCCGCTGCAGTTGCGGCTGTTGGGGGAGGGGCGGGCGCTGTCGGGCTGCCTTGGCCTCGGCCCGAGGCGCTGGCAACTCGGCTGGGGGTGGCAGCAGCCCCGACAGGCGGCTCACCCAACCAGGATGGGCAGTGGCCCAGGCCACCAGGGCTCCCGTCCCAAATCCCAGCACTGTGGTCAACAAAGCCAAGAAGCGGAGCAGCCGGAAGCGCAACTGGGTTGGCGGTCGCTGCGCAGAGCTAGAAAGACTTCGGCCCAGGAAGGGGGATCCCCTTTTTGCCCTAGGAACTGGATGGCCGCCCCGGCGCGTCGGCGGCTGTCGAGACGTCATGTCCTCCTCCTCACCGGCAAAACCAACGTCAGCCTACCACCCCCATCTCCTGGTTGGGGATAGGGAAGCCCTTGCCCGTGGTTCCCTCCAAAACGCCCAGGGATCCCTTTCCTCGCCCAGGTAGCACCCCAGCCCATAGAAGTGGCAGCAGAGCCAAAGCCCACCGCCCCAGATGCCTTCCAGGCAAGTTAGTCGAGGTTGCTCAACAAATTGGACTCCGTAATGCTGACGATCTTGCCCCCCCTTTGGGTAATCCGCTTTACTTCTTGAGAAAGGCGGCTGAAGGGCACTTTGTACTCGACAACGCTTTTGCGCACGCCCCCTCCCACCAGACCGGCTACCTTGATGGTGAAGATCTTGTCGCTGTTGGGCAGGGACGAGGCTGCCGAAGGGGCAACCTGAGCAGGTTTGGTCGCTGGAGCCGCTTCCGCTTGCGGTGCAGCGGCACTCTCCCGCTCCAGAAGCAGCCGCCAACTGCGAGGATAGGCGGGAGCCAGACGATAAACCACCTTGTAAGAGCCGGTTACATGGTCATCTTCCGACTCCACCCTCACCACTGTTCCTGCTGGGATATCCAGTTTGGCGCCCTTGGACATGACTTTAATTCCAGGCCAATTGGTGGGCACATCCGTCAGCAGCTCAACTTCAAAGGACTGATCCCCCAACAACAACTTGGCCATGTGAATAACTCCGTTTTGCTCATCAGCAGGCGGCAGCCGAAGATCTGTGGCCGACCACGGCTTCACCGCTAGACATTTTACCGTTGCGGCTACACCCCCTGAAGCTTCCCGCCGGCATCTGTCATCGAAAGTGGGTTTGTTGTAGATTTGTTAAGAAGTTGTAGTTGTCCCGAAGGTGGAGGGATCCCTATGCTGAGTGTGGCTCTGCCCGATCTGTCGGCAACTTCGGAGAGGTTGACGGCTGCCTTGCAGCCGGTGGCCCAGTTTTTTGCCGGCTTCAACCTGCCCCAGCCAATCGTGGAATGGGGACATCCTTTGATGATGGGCATTGTGGTAGTGGTCATGGGCAGCTTTGTCGGCCTGACCGGCTGGCGGGGGCGGGTCTTGCGCCTAGCAGCCGAGGGATCCCTGCCGGAATCGGCCCAAAAGCCGCTTTGGGATCACCGCAAGCTGGCCCCTTGGATGGCCACCTTCATTGCCCTAGGCTACACCGGCGGCCTTCTCTCCTTGGTCATGCAGGGCCAGCCCCTGCTGAGCAGCCCCCATTTTTGGACGGGATCCCTGGTGTTGCTGCTGTTGGCAGCCAACGGTGCCCTGTCCCTAAGTGGCTTTGGGGGCAACCGCGAGGCCCTGCGCACCACCCATGCCTACTTAGGCAGCCTCATCCTCTGCGTGCTCTTCGCCCATGCTTTGCTGGGACTGAAGCTGGGCCTATCTCTGTAGGCGATCCCGGCTTTCTTCCTTCCAGTGCCTGGGGTGGGGGCGTTGCTCAGAGAAGTAAGCAGAACCTTAGGGCTTTGCCCTAGAGAACTGTGTAGGGGCGTCTTGACAACGACTTGATGAGTCCGCTTGTGGACTGCGTAGGAATCCCCCGACTTTAGTCGGGGGAGTGTTTCGGGACAAAGAGACGGCCCCAGAAGTTGTAGCCGAGGGATTTTTCTGGAACTTCAAGGGAGATGAGGCTCTGTTCCCGCTGGTTTCCGAAGCCTAACGAATTCGTCTAGCCCACTTTTCAATCCCCTACTTCCAGTTCATACCTCCCTGGCGGAACCTCTGCCCTACCAGATTAGCGCCGTCTATGAAAAAATGCTGACGCGGCAGCCGCTGCGCTTTTTGCTGGCTGAAGATCCCGGCGCCGGCAAGAGAGTTATGGCGGGGCTCTTGATTCGCGGCAATCTGCACCGTTGTCTCATTGTCTGTCCTGGCAGCCTAGTGCTGCAGCGGATTGAAGCTGCGCGAACGGGAAATTTGTTTCAAGAGATCCCTTTGCTGATTGCCCGGCTGGATAAACTGAGCCGAGATGAGGCGCTGCAAGAAAAGCTGAAGGCAACAGATTGGGATTTGATTGCTGTCAATGAGGCTCACAAGCTCTCGGCCTCTTTTTTCGGCGGAGAAGTCAAGGAAACCAAGCGCTATAAGCTAGGTAAGTTGCTCTCCCAGCTAACGCGCCATTTCTTGCTAATGACAGCTACCTCCCACAATGGTAGGGAAGAGGATTTTCAGCTCTTCCTAGCCCTTCCGGGCGGGGATCGCTTTGAGGGAAGATTCTCAAGAAAGTGATGGCAATTATTGCGGAACAACCAGACTTCTACCTGTGGCAGTATCAAGAACTCTTGCGGGAGGGCTTAGCGATTGATGTGAGTACCGTCACGATACACAATCTCTTGAAAAAGCAAGGAATGACTCTAAAAAAAGACTTACCGCAGTGCGAGAGACCAAGAAGAAGAGGTGCAAAGAGAACGACTAGCTTATAGTCAAGAAGTCAGGGATATTCCAGCGGAGGATTTGATTGCCCTCGACCAGACAGGGGTGTGGGAGGGAATGAAACGGGGAGTAGCTCGGAAAAGAGGGCCTATGAGCAGGAGACAGGCACTGGCTAGAGCAGTTCTGGGCGGCTTAGCTTGTGTCGGCTTAGGTTTTGGGTGTGGTCGCGGCCCTTGGCTGCGCCAGTTGGGCACCCCTTCCTCTGACGAAGCCCGCGCCATCGCGATTGATGCCCAGGGAAATGTTTGGGTGGCAGGGGTAACCGAGGGAAACTTTTTTGGCCAAAGCTCGGCGGGGAGCAGCGATGTTTTCTTGCGCAAGTACACAAGAGGATAGCTTGGTAGCCCCGTACTTGAGTGCGGGGCGGAAAAGCCCTTGAGCAACTTTAGTTGCTTCTTTGTTATAGTTAGTACAGAGCTTCTCCAGGAAAACAACCTACTGCGGTGCAAAACCCGCGCGGCAATAACTAACCTGGAGGAACTTAAGTCCGAAGTAAGCAGAACTTTGAGGTTATGCCTCAAAGGACTGTCTAGGGGCGTCTTGACAGCGCCTTCGCGAGTCCATTTTGGGCTGCGTAAGAATCCCCTGGGTGGGAGTGTCAACCAGGGAACTTTTCCCGGCCAGACCAGCGCCGGCGGGCAGGCTGCTTTTGTGCTTAAGTACGGTCGCTAAGCTGAGGTGTACGCTGAGGAGAAGTTACTGGCGGAGCGCTTGGCGCTGGCTCTATGCATCGGATAGCCGCTTTGCCAGGGGGATGGGATCCTTCGCAAGGCGGGGTCGTTTTCCTGGAGCAGGATCCGGCCCCCATCGTTGTCCTGTCGGCAGCCGACACGGATCTGACGGCCTTGAGCGCGGCGATGCGGCTGCTGCCGGCTGATTTTCCAGCGGTGCGGGCGGCCAATTTGCTGCAGTTGCAACAGCCCCTGAGCATCGACGACTACGCCGAGAAAGTGTTGCGGCGGGCCCAGGTGGTGCTCCTTCGCCTTTTGGGGGGAAGGGCCTACTGGAGCTATGGCCTGGAGGTGGCCAAAGAGGTAGCGGCAGCAGCGGGATCCACCCTGATTGTGATCCCTGGGGATGACCGCCCCGACTGGGATTTGGTCAGCCACTCCACCGTGCCCCTAGCGGTGGCAGACCGGGTGTGGCAGTACTGGCTGGAAGGGGGGGCGGCCAATGTGGCGGCCTGCTTGAAACTCTTGGCCAGGGAGTTCCTGGGGCAGGAGTACGCCGTGCCGGAGCCGCAGGTGCTGCCCCGCCTGGGGATCTACCATCCCCCCCTGCCCAGGGATCCCCACGCCCCCAAGGTAGGGATCCTGCTCTACCGGGCCCATGTTTTGGCGGGGAATACGCAGCCCATAGATGCCCTGGCCGAAGCCCTGCAGGAGCGGGGGTTGCAGCCGCTGTGTCTTTATACCTACAGCCTGCAGGAGCCGGACTTGCCCCAGGCCATGCGGGAGCACTTCGGCGGCCAAATTGAACTTTTGTTGAACACCACCAGTTTTTCCCTCGCTCGGCTGGAGAGCGAGCAGCCCGATGTTCGCCTTTGGCAGGAGCTGGATGTGCCGGTTGTGCAGGTGGTCTTGAGCAGCGGGTCGCGGGAGCGCTGGGAGAACGCCACGCGAGGCTTGGGGGCGCGGGATCTGGCCATGAACGTGGTGCTGCCAGAGGTGGACGGGCGCATCCTCAGCCGGGCCATCTCGTTCAAGACGGTTCAACAGTGGGATCCCCGCCTACAGACGGAGATCATGGCCTATGAGGCCGTGCCGGATCGGGTGGCGTTTGTGGCCGAGCTGGCGGCCAACTGGGTAAAGCTGCGGCGCACCCCTGCCGAGCAGCGCCGTCTGGCCTTGATTTTGGCCAACTACCCCAGCCGGGATGGGCGGCTGGCCAATGGGGTAGGGTTGGATACACCGGCAAGCTGCGTCGAGATCCTCAAAGCCCTGGCGCAAGCCGGCTACCGCGCCTGTCCACTGCCCCAGAGCGGAGATGAGCTCATCCGCTGGCTAACCCAGGGCCAAACCTATGATCCGCTGGGATCCCTACGCCCGGCGCGGCAGGTGCTGCCGGCTGCCCTCTATCGGGAGTGGTTTGCCCAGTTGCCTGCCGCTGTCCAAGGCGATCTGCTGCGGCAGTGGGGGGATCCGCCTGCCCACGACATCCCCATTGTCGGCCTGCAGTTGGAGCACGTTTTTGTCGGGATCCAGCCGCCGCGGGGATACGACCGGGATCCCTCTTTGAACTACCACGCTCCGGATCTGGTGCCACCCCACGAGTACCTGGCCTTTTACCTGTGGCTGCGCCAGGTGTTCGGCGTCCACGCGGTGGTGCATGTGGGCAAGCACGGCAACCTGGAGTGGCTGCCCGGCAAGGGATCCGCCCTTTCCGCCACCTGCTACCCAGAAATTGCCCTAGGGCCTCTGCCCCACTTCTATCCTTTCATCGTCAACGACCCCGGCGAAGGATCCCAGGCCAAGCGGCGGGCCCAAGCGGTGATCCTCGACCACCTCACCCCGCCCCTGACCCGCGCCGAGCTCTACGGCCCCTTGGCAGAGTTGGAGCGGCTGATGGACGAGTACTACGAGGCCCAGCAGATGGATCCGGGCCGCTGCCCCCTGATTCGCGCCCAGATCCAAGAGCTGGTTCGCCGAGAGCAGCTGGACTGGCAGTTCAACCTGGAGAAAGAGGAAGACTGGGGCCGCCTCGATGGCTACCTCTGCGAGCTCAAAGAATCCCAGATCCGGGATGGGCTGCACATTTTTGGCCGCACCCCCACTGGCGAGCAACTGGTGGATCTCCTGTTGGCCCTGGCCCGCTACCCGGGCGCTGGCCAGTTGGGCCTCACCCAGGCCATTGCCCGCGACTGGGGCTGGGACTGGGATCCCCTAGCCGTTGACCTGACAGAGCCCTGGCCGGACAAACCGCCGGCTTAGTTGCAAGAAAAGGCTCGTTGTCTCGATCCCCAACCCCCCTCTCCCTCTGGGAGAGGGGCCGGGGGTGAGGGGTTGACGTTTTAATAGCGAGTTAATAGCGAGATTGGAAGTTGCGCCGCCGCTCGCCGCCGTTACCAGAGCGGAAACCGGAGGTGGGGCGTTCTTCCCGCGGGCGAGCCTTGTTGACCTTGAGGTCGCGGCCCATCCATTCCGCGCCATCCAGAGCGGCAATGGCAGCCTGCTCTTCGGCCTCAGAGCTCATTTCCACAAACCCAAAGCCGCGGATGCGGCCCGTCTCGCGGTCGGTGGGGATCTGCACCCGCTTCACAGAACCGTACTCGGCAAACACAGCGGCCAATTCCGCTTCCGTCACCTTAAAGGAAAGGTTACCTACATAAATCGACATCGACGATCTCCGAAAGACAGAGGAACAAGCGAGATATTCGGAGAGCCGTCTGCCAATACAAAACGTGAAAACCCGTCCAGACCGGAAGATCCGAACGCTACAACCGACATTTATCTCGAGCTAAGCCTTATCGTAACACAGAGATGGGGAATGGCCACTGCAATTTCGCAAAAATAGCCGGTGCCATTAAGCTCGAGGCTACGAAAGTCGGCTGCCCAGGGCAAGAGCCGCCAAGGAGAGCGCTCCCCACTGCTCTAGCCCAACTTTTCCATGCGGGCTTGCAAAAGCTGCATCTGGGCCTCCAGCTCCGCCAGTTGCTCGCGGCTGGCCTGCACCACTTCGGGGTTGGCCCGGCTGAGGAAATTGGGGTTCTCCAGGCGGGCGCGGATCCCTTGGGCTTCTTTTTCCAGCTTGGCCAGATCTTTTTGCACCTTGGCCCGCAGCGCCTCCACATCCACCAGCCCTGCCAGGGGCACCAGCACCTGCACTGTGCCCACTACGGCAGCCGCCACCTGCTTGGGATCCCTGGCCAGGGATCCCGTGATTTCTAAGGACTCCACCTTGGCCAGCTCGCGGATGTAGGCCTGGGCGGTGGTGAGGATCCGCTGCTCGTCCGGATCGGCGGTAACCAGAAAGGCGGCGATGGTCTGATGCGGCTTAAGGCCAGCCTCTGCCCGCAGGTTGCGCAGGCTGCTGATGGTCTGGATCACCAGGCCAAACTCCCGCTCCAGTTGCGGGTTAACCCAGCTGGGGTCGGGGGTGGGATAGGGCTGGACGGAGATGGAGGTGGCTTGGTTGGCCTGGGTGAGGAGTTGCCAGACTTCTTCGGTGACGTGGGGCATCCAGGGGTGCAGCAGCCGGAGGATGGTCTCCAGCACGCTGGCCAACACCTGCTGTGCCGTGCGCTTGGAGGTGGGGTCTTCCCGCCGCAGCCGCGGCTTGACCAGCTCGATGTACCAGTCACAAAAGTCATCCCAAATCAGGGAGTACAAGAGCCGCGCCCCCTCGCCCAGGCCGTAGGCTTCCAGCTCTTCAATAACCTGGGTGGCCGTGGAGTGCAGCCGCGACAGGATCCAGCGATCGGCCAGCTCCAGCCCCTCCGGAGCCGGGGATCCCAGTTGGGCGGGGGTTTGCCCCTCTAGGTTCAGCAGCACAAAGCGGGAGGCGTTCCAGATCTTGTTGGCAAAGTTGCGGGCCGCCTCGACGCTGGCGCTCTCGCCGGTCTTGCGGTCGTAAGCCAAGCGGATATCCTGCCCGGCCCCCACCACTTCCCTGACCAGAGCGTAGCGCAGGGCGTCGGTGCCGTACTTGTCCAAGAGCTCGATGGGATCGATGCCGTTGCCCTTGGACTTGGACATCTTCGCCCCGTGCTCGTCCCGCACCAGGCCGTTGATGTAGACATCTTTGAAGGGGATCTGGCCGGTAAACTGCACCCCCATCATGGCCATGCGGGCCACCCAGAAGAAGATGATGTCGAAGCCCGTAGACATCAGGGAGGTGGGGTAGTAGCGCTTGAAGTCCTCCGTCTCCTCTGGCCAGCCCAGCGTGGAAAAAGGCCACAGCGCCGAGCTAAACCAGGTGTCCAACACATCGGGATCCCGCTCCAGCCGCTCCACGTCGGGGCCGAACTTCTCCCGCGCCTTGGCCCACGCCTCTTCGGCGTTGCGGGCCACCACAAAAGCCTGCGGATCCTCAGGGAGCTGGCCGTCGATGACCGGATACCAGGCCGGGATCTGGTGCCCCCACCACAGTTGCCGCGAGATACACCAGGGGCGCAGCTTCTCCAGCCAGCCCGTGTAAACCTTGGTCCAGCGCTCCGGAATAAAGCGGGGGTTGTGGTGTTCCCGCTCCTCCTGCAAGCAGCGGGCCGCCATCCCGGAAACATCGCAAAACCACTGAATGGAGAGCAGCGGCTCAATGGGCACACCCCCGCGGTCGCTGTAGGGCACGCTGTGGGTGTACTCCTCCACCTTCTCCAGCAGGCCGTGCTCAGCAAACCACTGCACCACCTTCTCGCGGGCCACAAAGCGATCCAGGCCGGTGAAGGGATCCCCGTTCTCGTTGAGGGTGCCGTCCTTGTTGAGAATGTTGATCAAGGGCAACTGGTGGCGCCGGCCCATCTCAAAGTCGTTGGGGTCGTGGGCCGGGGTGACCTTGACGCAGCCAGACCCAAAGGTGGGATCCACATACTCGTCGGCGATGATGGGGATGAGGCGATCCTTGATGGGCAGCCGCACAAACTGGCCGATGAGATGGCGGTAGCGCTCGTCTTGGGGGTGGACCGCCACGGCTGTATCCCCCAGCATCGTCTCCGGGCGGGTGGTGGCCACCACCAGGTACTGGCCGGGATCGGCGGCCAAGGGGTAGCGGAAATGCCAGAGGTGGCCCTTGACCTCTTTGTTGTCCACCTCGATGTCGGAGACTGCTGACTGGGTGGCCGGACACCAGTTGACCAAATACTCGCCCCGATAGATCAGCCCTGCTTCGTAGAGGCGGACAAAGGCTTCCGTAACTGCCCGGCTCAGGCCCTCGTCGAGGGTAAAGCGATCCCGCGTCCAGTCCAGCGACAGGCCCAGCCGCCGCAGTTGGCTTTTGATGGTGCCCTGGGATTGCTCCTTCCAGGCCCAGGCCCGCTCCAGAAAAGCCTCGCGGCCCAGCTCAAAGCGGCTCTTGCCCTCCTGGCGCAGTTGGTTTTCCAGGATGGTGTGCACGGCAATGCTGGCGTGATCCGTGCCCGGCAGCCAGAGGACGTTGTAGCCGCGCATGCGCTTGTAGCGCACCACCACATCGGGCAGGGTAAAGGCAAAGGCATGGCCCATGTGTAGGCTGCCGGTGACATTGGGCGGGGGCAGCACCATGCTGAAGGCTTCTCCCGGCGCCTTGGGATCCGCTACGTAAAACCCCTTTTCCTCCCAAAAGCGCTGCCACTTCGGCTCGGTCTCAAAGGGGTTGTACTGGCTGGGCAGGTGGGCGAGGGAAGGTGCAGCAGTCATGCGGAGGCTGGGTTGCTCAAGGGACTACCCTAACTAGGTTAGCAAGCTTACTCCCAGCCGTCGGGCTCTTTTGGGGAGGTGGGCTTTCTGGGGATCCCTCTTGACCCTGTAGTTAGCTACAGGGTTTAGGCTAAGAGAGCTTCTGGAGAGAGGGTAGAGAACCCGGCATGTCTGAGCTGCTGCGGGTGGGTCAGGTAGCCGAGAAGTTGGGCATCAGCCCCCAAACCCTCTACTTCTACGAGCGCCTGGGGCTCATCCCCAAGCCCCGTAGGACAGAGGGGGGCTACCGCCTCTACGGGGAGCCTGAGCTGGAGCGGCTGGCTTTCATCGCCCGCGCCAAGGCTTTGGGACTTACCCTAGCCGAGATCAAGGAACTGCTCTTGCTTCAGGAGAATGGGCAGGCTTTGCCCTGTTGGCAGGTGTACGTAAAGCTAACCGAAAAGCTCAGACAAATCGATAAGTCAATTGCCCATCTGCAGGAACTCAGAGGGGAGTTGTCAACACTCATTGAAAAGTGTCAACAAAAATTTTCTGAGCAAGAGAAAAGCTCTTCTTGCGCCATCTTTCAACAACAGCTTGATAACTCATGACAAGAGAACCCCTTGTACCATTTTCTGCTAGTGCTTGGCAGCCCTTGTGCCCAAGAAGTGGGGAGCAGGGGATCTCAATTCAACTGATTACCCTGAAGAGCCTGCTATCTCCTCCAGCTTTGGCACAATTGGATGCCGACAGCAGCTATGCGTTTTGTCGGGATCCCATTTGTCCTGTTGTTTATTTTTCTGAGCAAGGTCAGAGCTTTGGGGTTGACGACCTCAAGGTTCCAGTCTTTCAAAAAGAAAGTGGCGAGGACGTGCCCGTATGCTACTGTTTTGGCTGGACGCGCCAGCGCATCCGGCAAGAGCTGAAGGGATCCAAAACGCCCCAGGCCATTCTGGAGGAAATTGCCGCCCACATCAAAGCCAAGCGCTGCGGCTGCCAGGTCAACAACCCGCAGGGGTTTTGCTGTCTGGAAAATGTTAGGCAGTTTATCTCTGAAGTGCAACAATGAAAAGCTCAGGAACAAAATAACTCGGACCTCTGCCCGCAACTCTAGCTATCTCAAACCCAGTTGAGAGTTTTGCCGCCGACCCACAGCTCCGCGCTGCTATCGCAATACCCTCAGCCCTGAGAGATGCGGCTAAAGTATGTCAACGATTGAAATAGGCGCTAAGCCACTCCAGGCATTGCATAAAGTAAAACACCAGGGGCCCGGTAAAGACGTAGCTATCTCCCCGATCCAAAATGCCGCCGTGGCCGGGGATGAGATCCCCGGAATCCTTGACGCCGGCATCTCGCTTCATCAGCGATTCGGTCAGATCCCCCAGCAGGCTGGTCAGCCCAATTAAAAACCCCAACACCCCGCCGCTCAGCCAGCTCCACGGCCACTTGAGGTAGTAGGCTCCCGCCACAGCCAGGGCCATGCTGGCGGCAATCCCCGCTACGGCCCCTTCCACCGTCTTCTTGGGGCTGAGGATGGAGAGCTTGGTGCGCCCAAAGGTCCGCCCACACAGATAGGCGGCCACATCCGCTGCTATGACACAGCCGATGGCCAGCAGCGTAATCCACAGTCCTTCCCCAAGCTCTTGGGAAAAAGACAGGGCCCTGACCCGGATCCAAAAGCTGGGCAACAGCGCACAGTAAAACAACCCCAAAATCGAAGTGGCAATGTCGGCAATGGTGGCCACCTTGGGCTTAAAGAGCAAATAAAAACAGATGATGGATCCCGCCACAATAAAAGCAGGGCTGGTCCATTCCGGCTTTGCCTGCTGCAAAAACACCAGCACCTGGCTAGACAACATGGTGGTGCGCATGGCCGGCGCATTGCCCTTGGCCTGCACCAGGCGGAAGAACTCCAGTTGGGCCAGGAAAATGATCAGCCCCATGGCTGCTGTGAAGTACCAGCCCCCCAGCAGGGTGACCGTCAGGGCAAACAGGACCGCCGCAAAACCGCTAACCCAACGGGCTCCCATAGGCACACCCCGCTATGTTGGCCAGCCGTTCCGGTTCGGGGGAGAGATCCCAGCCGCCCGAGACCCTTGCCAGGGTGCCTGCTCTTGAGGTCTTCGCCTCAGCGGGACGGGGTTCCGACTTCGACGTGGCTGCTGCAACGGCAATGCCTCCTGCCTTAATCTTCCAGTCTACCGCTGGGATCCCCCGCGATCTCCAGCTTGGCGGGATCGCAGGTGTTCCTGAGCGTGGGATAATTGAAAAGCCGCAAGAACGGGTTACCCTCAATTGAATTTCAGAATGGTTCAGGAACTTACCCCTCCCGTGGCTAGTCCCCGCATCTCCGCCGAAGAGGCTCGAATGCTCTACGAAGACATGGTGCTGGGCCGCCTGTTTGAGGACAAGTGCGCCGAGATGTACTACAAGGGCAAGATGTTCGGCTTTGTGCACCTGTACAACGGGCAGGAGGCTGTGTCCACGGGGGTGATCAAGGCGCTCAAGCCCACCGACTACGTCTGCAGCACCTACCGGGATCACGTGCATGCCCTCAGCGCTGGGATCCCGCCGCGAGCGGTGATGGCGGAGCTCTTCGGCAAGGCCACTGGCTGCAGCAAGGGTCGGGGCGGCTCCATGCATCTGTTTTCGGCAGAGCACAACTTTTTGGGGGGCTATGCCTTTGTGGCCGAAGGGATCCCTGTGGCTACAGGGGCAGCGTTTTCGGCCAAGTACCGCGGCACTGACCAGGTAACCGTCTGCTTTTTTGGGGATGGGGCCTGCAACAACGGCCAATTTTACGAATGTCTCAACATGGCCGCCCTCTGGAAGTTGCCTATCGTCTACGTGGTGGAGAACAACTTCTGGGCTATTGGCATGGCCCACAGGCGTGCCACTTCGGTAACCGACATCTACCTCAAGGGCCCAGCCTTTGGCATGCCTGGCTACCAAGTAGACGGCATGGACGTGCTGGCGGTGCGGGAAGCAGCTCAACAGGCCATCGCCCGCGCCCGTGCCGGAGAAGGCCCCACCTTGCTGGAGTGCCTCACCTATCGCTTCCGCGGCCACTCTTTGGCCGACCCCGACGAGCTGCGCAGCCCGGAAGAAAAAGAATTCTGGCGGCAGCGGGATCCCATCAAACGACTGGAGCGCTACGCCTTGGAACACAACTTGATGACTGAAGCGGACTTCCAGGCCATTCAGGAAAAGGTGAGCGCCGTGATTGAGGATGCCGTCCTTTTCGCGCTGGAAAGCCCTGAGCCTACCCTGGACGAGTTGCACCGCTTCGTTTTCGCTGAAGACGAGTAGATCCTGCTTGGTTCCCAGTGTCGAGGGAGTGCGGGGGCCCAACTCCGCGCAACTTTCCACCCGGGCTGCCATCGCCGCTCCCTTGGCAATCCTCCCGGCTTAGCCTCAGAGAAACCTTCTCCAGATCTGCGCAAGAGCGCAGATCTGTAAAAATCGCTTTCCATTTGTTTACATAGCTTCATATCATTGGGGTATCGAGCATGAGTATTTATTCCCGGTCATGAGCAATTCTCTTGAGTTTCCCTGGCTGTCGGCCCTGGTGCTCTTGCCGCTGCTGGCAGCCTTTGGGATCCCCCTGCTCCCCCAGAGCCGCTGGGCGCGTTGGTATGCCCTCGCTGTGGGGGCTTTGGATTTGGGCCTGATGGTCTATGTCTTCGGGCAGCGCTACGACCTGCGGGATTTTTCGCTGCAACTGGCGGAGCGCTACGCCTGGGTTCCCCAGATTGGGTTCCACTGGTCGCTGGCGGTGGATGGCCTCTCCTTCCCGCTGGTGCTGCTGTCGGGCTTGATTACGACTTTGGCGATCGTGGCGGCTTGGAATCTCACCCACAAGCCGCGTTTGTTTTTCTTCCTGCTGCTGCTGATGTACGGCGCCCAGGTGGGCGTGTTCTTGGCGCAGGATCTGCTCCTGTTTTTCTTGATGTGGGAGATCGAGCTGGTGCCCGTTTATCTCCTGATTGCCATCTGGGGTGGGCCACAGCGCCAGTACGCCGCCACCAAGTTTATCCTCTACACCGCTGCCGCCTCTATTTTCATTCTGGTGGGATCCCTGGCGATGGCCTTTGGCAGCGAGGGCTTTAGCTTGGAGATGGCAGAGCTGGGGGCCAAGTCCTATCCGCTGGCTCTCCAGATCTTGGCGTATGCAGCTTTCCTAATTGCCTTTGGGGTGAAGCTGCCGGTCTTTCCGCTGCACACCTGGCTGCCGGATGCTCATAGCGAAGCCTCGGCGCCCATTTCCATGATCCTGGCCGGGGTGCTGCTCAAGATGGGGGGCTACGGCCTGATCCGCCTAAACGTGGGCATCTTGTCGGAGGCGCATGTGTACTTCGCGCCAGTGCTGGCGGTGCTGGGGACAGTGAACATCGTCTACGGAGCCCTGGCCGCCCTGGGGCAAAACTACCTCAAGCGGCGCTTGGCCTATTCCTCCATTGCCCATATGGGCTTTGTCTTGATCGGCATTGCCGCTTTTACGGAGCTAGGTCTCAACGGCGCCCTCTTGCAGATGATCTCCCACGGTCTGATCGCTGCGGTTTTGTTCTTCCTGACGGGGATCACCTACGAGCGCACCCACACCCTTGCCCTCGACAAGTTGGGCGGGTTGGCTAAGCAAATGCCGAAGGCCTTTGCCCTGTTTACAGCAGGATCCCTGGCCTCGTTGGCGCTACCCGGAATGAGCGGATTTGTGGGCGAGCTGACGGTGTTCTTGGGCTTGATCACCAGCGATGCCTATGCGCCGACCTTCAAGGCAGGAATTGCTCTGCTGGCGGCAGTGGGCATTATTCTGACGCCCATTTACTTGCTCTCTATGCTGCGGCAGGTGTTCTATGGGGCTCAGGATCCCGGCTTGGTGTTGGAAGACTACCTGGGCGATCTGCGCCCGCGGGAAATGGCAGTGGCTCTCTGTCTGCTGTTGCCGATTCTCGGCATTGGCCTCTACCCGCGGCTGGCTACCCAAACCTACGACGTTACAACGGTGGCGGTAGCTGCTCAGTTGCGCAGTGCCCTGCCGACGGAAATTGTGCAACGGCCCCTCCTGCCGGTGCAACCGGCTCAGGTGGCGGCTTTGCCCCCGACAGATTAGGGAGCATCGGGATCCCCGCTTCTCTCTATTGGTCTCGCCTTGAACGGAAGAGCTGTTGCTTGAGAAGTTGCTTACCTCAAGTTTCAGCTCTTCTTTTGTTTTTTTAGCTTGCTTTAACTTTCGAGTTGGACTCGTGAGTGAGGATGTTTTGGGCTGGAATTCCCTTCTAACCGACTCTCCTTGGGCTGTCAATCCTAGCGAGGATCAGAATGAATGGAGTTGTGCTCGCTCAGATTGAGCTGCACCACCAGCCACCAAAGGGTAACGTCGGAGTAAGTTGCCCGCCGCTTCAGCCGGGAAATGGAATGAACCGGATTTTGGCTGTCGATCATCCACTCCGAAGCGATGATTTGGCTCCGTTGCTGAGCATTCATTGCCTCTCCCCCTTCGCAACTGCTCAAGACTTGGAATAGCTAATATTTAGGATGGCGAATTTGTAGGGGAGCGTGTGAAAAAATATATTACGCAGGGATCCCTAAGGACAGCTAACTTTCTTAGCAATTGGGATCTCGACGGCTGCTCAGTTGAGGACCTACTGGCCGAGGAGCCCAAAAAACTTTGCAAAAGATGAAAGATTGAGCAGGGAGATTTGTCTTTGTCTTTACAAGTCTTAAGACCCAGAAAAATTCAATTCTCTCCTTCTCTGCCAGCCTGGAAACATGGGTCTTCAGCAGGGATCCCTCCCTAGGAACCGGCGGCCAGCCGATCCCAAATCTCCTCGTGGGAGAGGCCTTTGCGCACCCATTCTTCACAATTGTGCAGGCGCTGGGCGGTGCCGATGAGGAAGCGGTTGAGGTCGGCCCCCAGGGACTCGCAGGTGGTCTGCACACAGACTAGATCCCGTTCCGAGAGCAAGGAGAAGAGGCCGGCCAGCATGCCCGCCTCCAGATGGCCAGCCGGCTCCCGCCGCGCAGACAGTTCCTCCGGCCTAAGGCTGGCACGAGCAGCCAGGGCAAAGCCGGAGTTGCGGATCTTGGCTTGAACCAGGCCGCGGTCGGCGGCGGAAAAATCCAGCTCCAGGCGTCCCCAGCCGTGGGTAGCCCAGAGATCGCTGAGGGCATCCAGGAAGATCCCCATCGGCAATTCCTGCAGCGGCTGCTGGTAGTAGCCGGAAAGCTCGTCTTCAACACGGCGGAAAAATGCCTCTCCCCAATCGCGGCCACAGTTGTAGAGAATGACGCGGGTGGCTTGGCCAGTTTCATAGCGCAGGCCGGAGTAGAGAGCTTCCAGCAGGGGCATGGGAAAGGCCGCCAAGCGGTATCCTCCGCGGCTGTAGAGCAGGCCGCTGTGGATGTCGGGGCGGATGTAGTAGGCAGGGCTGAAGCAGTGTCCGGGCAAGATCTGGTCTTGCAGAATCTCTTGCAGGGAGATCATGGCTATTCTCGCAGTCAGGTGGACAAGAGGGCGGGGATGGATAGATTGGGGAGCGGCTGGAATTTTTGGCGTGAGGGAATGAATGATTAAGGAGTGAGCTGTATAAGCTGTATACAGTAAATCGGGAGAAGGAGGTCGCTATCGGAGGGCGCAGGGAACTTTGGTGAATAGATTGAGGGCGAATGGACTCAGTTAACCAGCATGGATTTGGCCAAAAGCAGATAAGGGCGGATCATCTCGCTCTCTTCTGCCCCAAAGATGTAGGTCAGGGAGTCGAGCATTAACTTGTAGGCAGGCTGGCATTGGTCGCGCATCTTGAACGATTTCAGGATCGTCTCCAGCCAGTAGAGCAATTTATCCCTCAGGTAGTCTTCGTCGTTGAGCAGCATGGCCATGCAGCAGTAGCGCCACACCATGCTCAGATCCCGGCGGCAGCGCTCCCAGGCCAGGTGACCATGCTGGCGGGGCAAATTCGGCATCATCTGTTGGAACTTTTCCATCACCCAATCCACCAGCTCCTGCTCCTTGGCCTGCAGGACTTGATACAGGCGGACTCGTTTGGGGATCCCTTCCACGTAGGCGTGTAGGGTTTTCAACTCATCTGGGCGCAGATAGCGACCCTCGCTTTGCTGCATCAGCTCGGCCACGCTTGAATTCATCAGCATCATCGGGAGCCTCCGTTGGCTGGTCTTACGCGAACATTTCCATCAGGGTAGGTGCCGGTTCCGAGGCCCCTTCTGCCTTGGCTTTAGGCAAAGGGGCAGAAGAGGGATCCCCAGTAGCCCGCAGGAGTTGCCAGTAGGGGGCAAGCAGTTCCCATTGCTCTGCTGACAGGGATCCCTGCACCACTGCACCTAGTTGATCCAGCGCCTGCGGCAGCCCCAAATACTGTTCCATCGCGCCAAGGGTCCCCTGCTGCAGAGGGGTGGGATCCCCCAGCAACAGACTCAGGCCCAGGGAGCGCAAACAAAAGGCCAATTGACGAGCCAAGAGGCGCTGAGATGGTGTCAGAGGGGACTCTGTTCCACCGCTGTGCCCCTGCTGTTGCAAAACCTTTTGGATCCAGGTCAGCTCTTGCTGTTGTAAGACTTGGTAGAGCTCCAGCCGTTCTTGAAAAGAGAGAGAGTAGCGAATCAGGTCTTGCAGATCGTCGGGTGTTAAGTAATCCCCTTCTCGCTCGGCAATGCGCTCCGGCCAAGAGTGAAGGTCATCCATGGGTGAAGTCTCCTTAGAGCACGAATCGAGAGAGCACAACTGAGAGCCCTGAACAAACCAGAGCTAGAGCAAAGCTCCGCCAAACAAAGCGGCAAAATCCTCAAGGGTAAAGGGATCCTCTGCCGGCAATTCCGGCAGCGGCTCTGAGCGTGGGCAGATGCCCGACCAATTGAAGCCGGCAAAAAACTGTCCCACCGATTGGGCAAAAAGCATGGGGGACTGCGGCGGCGGCTCTTGAGCAAAGGGAGCCTTGGCTGGGGGTCGATTATCCCAGTTCAACCCCTGCAAAAAGACCGCCAGCGGCTGGGTTAAGTCCAGATCGGTGTCTAAGTTGAAGGTGACCATGGGCGTTTCTCCAAAGTGTCGAGGGATCCCAGAGAGCCTTCAAAAGCCACAAGCAAGCCTCACAACTGGTGCAAACGCTGCTCGATCTCGCGGGCGCTGGCCCCTTCGGTGATCCAAAAATTGGCGGCATCAATGCGTTCTTGCCCGCCCAACAGGAATTTGCAGTAGGTTTCCCCCATGGCGTAGCACTGGATCTCAATGCAGCCCAGTTCTCGCGAGGTCATGGCGGTGAAAAATCCGGCAAACAAACCGGCATAGAGATGGCAAACCGGCTTGCCCACATCCCCTAGGGTGCGAGCCACCATCGAGTCAAACAAGTTGATAAACAGGAAGCCTTTTTGTTTGGATTCGGTTTCCACCTCCCACTTGCCCCAGCCCTGAGCCGTAAAAGGCCACCACCAAGTCTCCAGCAAAAACAAAAGGTTGGACTGTTTTACGCCAATCCCATACTCCCGCTCGTACCACTCGGAGAAGTGCTTGGCATCGCGGATGCCCCAATCTCTGCCAATCGTGTACATCACCGCCGCCGAAGCATCCCCCACCTCCCGTTCCAAGCCTGTTTGCAGGCCCACAATAAAGTCTTCGCTGAGCAGGAGATTTTGCGTGTTGTTCCAGTCGATGATCGTGCCCTGATCTCGGTTGAAGCGGAAGAAATCGCGGTAACTGTAGTGGGCATGCTTGTCGCGGCCCACAGGCAGGGTGACTGCAGGACGGGGATCCGGTCGAGATGGAGTGGTGACCATGGTGCTCTCCTGATAAAAAATGGATAATTTTAGATTGCAAAGCAACAGGATTTTGGTGGGATTTGTAGGGATCAACTGGGCCAGATAATGCCAATGAGTCAACAAAATGAATGGCTAAGCATTCGATAAACTTGGTCAGCTATCTGAGGGATCCAACATTGTTCAACTCTTTTTTTGATTGTTTATAAAACAACACCTGCCGAGCCCAAGGGATCCCTGAATATCGACAATCCATCAAACTTCCCGAGTTTGGGCCAGCGTATTGCCAATGATGCGGAAGTCCTCATTTTCTAGCTGCTTAACAGTAGAGCGAGTGATGATCTTGCCCTGCTCCACCAAAACCTTCCCCGTCCGTGGGTGCAGCAGGTCTTGTTCGGCCCGCCGACCGATGAGCACTTCGATATCCCTCAGCGAGTTCACGTACATCCCCGGCGGCAGCTCCACCACCACGCCATCGGCCACCACCCGCGCCTGACAGGCCAGCCGGGAATTGCTGCGGGCGCTGGTGATTGTCTCCAGGGTTTTCGCCTCGCGGGGGGTGATGGGAGTGAGGCTTTCCATTCCCTCTTTGACGTAAACATGACAGGTGGCGCAGAGGCCGCGACCGTTACATTCCCGCGAAACCTGCAGCTCCTCCGACAAAATGGCCGACAGAAGATTGCTGTAGGTATCGACCTCCGAGACACGAGATAAAGGCTCTAGCCGGATTTGTTTAACCATAGATGGGATCCAAACGCTAAGGGCAGGCAAGAAACCCCGGCGGGCAAGATCTACTGCATAAGCAACGCAAACAAATCACAACAATTAACTCCCTTCCCTGCAGTCCTTCTGCAGGTCTACGGCAACACCTGAGTCCCCAGTCAATCAAACCAGAGCACTTCACCAGAGCACTTCAAATGATGAGCCCTGCACCTGTGACCCTGGGAGAGACTGCATTCTTTACTTAACTTATATTCTGGATCTATCTGGAGCAGGTTATTCTGGATGGAAGTGTCATAATACTTATGGAAGTGTCATAATACTTAACTACGAATAAACACGGAATTTTTTTTATCGGCTAGAAAGTTACAAAGTGAAATCACGTAAATTGGAGAAAATGACAACCCTTTCGTAAATATTTATCGCAGATCTCCCCCGGTCGTTCTGTCGGCAAGGTAAATCTTAAGTAGAACCTTCACGGTCTTTTATTGGCAATTTTGTTACAGAAGGATGTGCTGAAGTTTGCCGTAAAAGCGTATTGAGCCATTCGCTACTCTCTTGGCCATTTCTTTAAAGTAGCCCCTCGTTTTGTCTGTTTTTGTCAGTTCTGTCGATTGGGAGCTATTGCCATGGAACCACGCCAGCGGGATCCGCAAACGTTGCAAAACCTGTTGCGGGCTGCCTACCAACAGCTTTTGGAACGCCAGCCCTACCAGCACGAGAAAACAGGAGAGCTGGAGAAAATCGAGCAGGACTTCTTGCGGGGGCGGATCGGGATTAAGCGCTTGGTTCGCCAGATTGGGGGATCCCGGCTCTACCGGCAACTCTTTTTCAGTGCCGGCTGCAACACCCGCTGTGTGGAGCAGGGTTTCAAGCACTTTTTGGGGCGGGCCCCGGCCAGCAAAGCTGAGGTGGCCACCTACCACGACATTTTGGTGCACCAGGGCTTGCAGGCCATGGTCAATGCCTTTATCGACTCTGAGGAATACCGCCACCAGTTCGGCAACGACCATCTGCCCCACCCCCGCCAACGGCTGAGCGGCCACCCACCTTTGGCCTACTTGCTGACAAACCAAATGCACCGGCGCCATGAGCTGGGGATGCAGGGATCGCCGCGGCTGCAGAGCTTGGCGGTGATGGAGGGAGGTGGGATCCCTCAGGCGGTGGGGCCGGGGAGAAAGTCGAGGCTGTAGGCCTGGCGGACATTCAGGCCAGCTTCGACAATTCCCAGGGCAACCATTTCCTGAAAATAGGTCTGCCAGCGCTGGTGGGTCATGGCGCCGATCCCCAGGGTGGCGGCGTCGCCGCCGGTGAGGAGGTTGTAGTCTTGCAGGGCTTGGTGGGCATAGGCCAGAAGGGCCTCGCTCATGTTGGGGTTGTCCTGGCGGATGAGGCGGTTGCCGGGGCGGGGATCCTCTAGGTAGCTCTGCCAGCCCTGGATGGAGGCAGCTACAAATTTTCGCACCTGCTCCGGGTGCTGTTCGGCAAAGGGGCGGGTGGTCTCCAGGGTGGTGGCGTAGGGGGAATAGCCGTAGTCGGCCAGCAGAAAAACGACGGGATCAAAGCCCCCCTCCTGGCGCACGCGGAAGGGCTCGGAGGTCACATAGCCCTGCTGGGCAGAAGACTTGTCCAGCAAGAAGGGCGTGAGGCTGAGGTTGTAGGGGCGCTTCTGCTCGTCGGTAAAGCCAAATTTGGCCCGCAAGAAAGGCCAGTAGGTGAGGTTGGCCCCTGGAGAGACCCAGATGGGCTTGCCCCGCAGGTCTTCTAGGCGCTCGATGCCCACCCCCGGATGGGCCAAAAGACACTGGGGATCCTTCTGGAAAAAGGCGGCCACGGTGAGAACAGGGATCCCAGCTTGCAGAGCCGCCAGAGCGTCGGGGCTGCCGCCGAGCACAAAATCTGCCGCTCCCCCGGCTAGCAGTTGCAGCACGTTAACCGCCGTTCCCCCCATGCGGATTTCCACCTGCAGACCGTAGTCGGCGTAGATGCCTAGGGCCAGGGCCTGGTAGAAGCCGCCGTGTTCGGCCTGGGCGTACCAGTTGGTGACCAGTCGCAAGGGCCGGGATCTGGCCGAAGAGGGGCGGGAGCCCGCTCCTACTGCTAGCAGAGCAGCTCCACTGGCCAAAAAACGCCGCCGCGGCCAAGGCTCTGGAGTTACACCAGACATGGGCAGGGATCCTCAGGCTGCAACGCTTTCAGTATCTCGCAGGCAGGCGGTTTTTGCCTCAGCTTGGCCCAAGTGGCCCCAACCCCTCTCCCTGAGGACCCTCACCCCCAGCCCCTCTCCCAGAGGGAGAGGGGAGCGGGATCCCGCTTTTGCGGCAGGATCAACAGGTAGAGGGCAAGATAAGGGGTGCGGCATGGGCAAGGTGTATCTGGTGGGCGCGGGGCTGGGCGGGCGGGCGGGCCTGACGCAAGGGGCGTTGGAGATCCTGCGGCGGGCCGAGGCAGTCTGGGTGGACGAGCTGGTGGACGAGCGCTTGTTGGCGGAGCTCCCCGCCCAAGCGCAGGTGTGGCGACGTTCAGGAGCAGCGGGTTTGCAGGAGGGCCTTCGCTGGCTCATCCAGCGCTGCCGCGAGGGCAAGCAGGTGGTTCACCTCAAGGCGGGGGATCCCTTGATCTTTGGCCGCGCCCGTGAGGAAGTGCAGGCCCTGCGGGAGGCAGGCTGTCCGTTTGAGATCTGGCCAGGTCTATCTTCGGCCTTGGCCGGCCCCCTGTGGGCGGGGATCCCCCTGACGGACAAGCACTTGAGCCGCGCCTTTGCCGTGCTGACGGCCCACGAGCTGGAGGCCCTGCCCTGGAGCGCCCTGGCCCAGTTGGATACGTTGGTTATTTTGATGGGATCCCGGCAGCGGCAGCAGATTGCGGCCCAGTTGATGGCAGCAGGGATCCCACCGCAGCGAGCCGTGGCCTTGATCTGGGGGGCGGGGCAGGCGGAGCAGCAGGTTTGGGTGGGCACCCTGGCAGAGCTGCAACAGGGGGAAGGGCCAGAAGCTGGGGAGAAGTTGCCCGGCCTGCTGGTGGTGGGCGAGGTGGTGCGGCTGCGGCAGGAGTTTGGGCCGGGGATCCCACCGTTGCCGCCACCGGCTCCTTTGGCAGGCAAGACCGTTCTTGTCACCCGTTCCGAAGGGCAGTCGCCGGCTCTGCGCGAGCTGCTGCAGGCTCAGGGGGCGCGGGTGCTGGAAATGCCTGCCCTGGTCATCCAGCCGCCTAGCAGTTGGGATCCCTTGGACGCGGCCATTGCCAACTTGCAACAGTTCGACTGGCTGCTGCTGACTTCGGCCAATGGGGTGCAGGCTTTCTTCGAGCGGCTGCAGCAGCAGGGGCGAGACAGCCGGGCGCTCCACTCCCTACAGGTGGCGGTGGTGGGATCCAAAACGGCGGCGGTGCTGGCCCAGTACGGCATCCGCCCGGATCTGATGCCCTCTGAGTTTGTGGCCGAGGCCCTGCTGCCCATTTGGCCAGAGCCGGTGCAGGGGCAGCGCATCCTCTTTCCCCGCGTCGAATCCGGAGGACGGGAGGAGCTGGTGCAGGGGCTGCGGCAACGCGGAGCCGAGGTGGTGGAGGTGGCCGCCTACCAGTCGGCCTGTCCGACAGCGGCGGATCCCCAGGTGGTGGAGGCTCTCAAAGATCGCCAGGTGGATATCCTCACCTTTGCCAGCTCCAAAACGGTGCAGCATTTTGCCCATCTCCTACGCCAGGCAGGGCTAGGCCCTGAGGTCTGGGATCCGCCGGTGCAGATTGCGGCCATCGGCCCCAAAACGGCGGCAACCTGCAGGCAGATCTTGGGGCGGGTAGATGTGGTGGCCCAGGAGTACACCCTGGAAGGGCTGGTGGGATCCCTCCTGCAGACTGTCCCCTAGCGGGATAATGGGAGGGCAGTTGGGACGCTGGACACCATGTGGCAGACGGCCAAGCTCTACGAAGACATCCTCTACGAGAAGACCGACGGCATTGCCAAGATCACCATCAACCGCCCCCACAAGCGCAACGCCTTCCGCCCCAAGACCGTTGCCGAGATGATCGATGCCTTTGTAGATGCGCGGGAGGATCCCAAGATTGGAGTCGTGCTCTTGACGGGCGCCGGGCCCCACACGGACGGAAAATATGCCTTCTGCGCCGGCGGGGATCAGAGCGTGCGGGGAGAGGCCGGCTACCTGGACGAGGCGGGGATCCCGCGCCTCAATGTGCTGGATCTGCAGCGCCTCATCCGCTCCTTGCCCAAGGTGGTGATTGCCCTAGTGGCCGGCTACGCCATTGGGGGAGGCCATGTTTTGCATCTCCTCTGCGATCTCACCATTGCCGCCGACAACGCCATCTTTGGCCAGACCGGGCCTCGCGTGGGCAGCTTCGACGGCGGCTTTGGGGCCAGCTACCTGGCGCGGGTGGTGGGGCAGAAGAAAGCGCGCGAAATCTGGTTTCTCTGCCGCCAGTACACAGCCGCCCAGGCGCTGGAGATGGGCCTGGTCAATGCGGTGGTGCCCGTGGAGGAACTAGAGGCAGAAGGGATCCGCTGGGCGCGGGAGATCCTCCAACACAGTCCTCTGGCCATCCGCTGCCTCAAGGCTGCTTTCAACGCCGATTGCGACGGCCAGATGGGACTGCAGGAGCTGGCGGGAGACGCGACGCTCCTGTATTACATGACCGAGGAAGCTGCCGAGGGCAGACGCGCTTTTTTGGAGAAGCGTCCTCCCAACTTTCGCCAGTTTCCCTGGCGGCCCTAGGGGGCAGCAAACGATAGGCTGGACTCAGTTGTTGGTCTTGGCCGATGGCTTCCCACCCTCCGAGGCTGCTCTTGGTCGATGGCCACTCCCTGGCCTACCGCTCTTTTTATGCCTTTGCCTACAGCCGCGAGGGGGGCTTGCGCACCTCCACGGGGATCCCGACCAGTGTCAGCTTTGGCTTTTTGAAATCGCTGCTGGAGGTCTTGGAGAAATACCCCCCCACCCATGTAGCTGTTGCCTTTGATACCCGGCAGCCCACCTTTCGCCACGAGGCGGATGAAACCTACAAAGCAGGCCGTCCGGAAACACCGCCGGAGTTCGTTGAGGATGTGGAGAACCTCCAGCAGGTGTTGGCGGCGCTGCGCATTCCGATTTTGGCAGTGCCCGGCTTTGAGGCTGACGACGTTCTGGGTACGCTCTGCAGGCTTGCCCCCCAAGAGTATCGGGTGCAGATCTTAAGCGGCGACCAGGATCTGTTTCAACTCATTGACCGCGAGGGAAGGATTCGGGTTTTGCACCTCAACAGCAAAGATCGCGTCAGCGAATTTGGCCCCCAAGAGGTCAAAGAGAAACTCGGCATCTGGCCTTGGCAGGTGGTCGACTACAAAGCCCTCTGCGGTGACCCTTCCGACAACATTCCCGGTGTCAAGGGGATCGGCCCCAAGCGAGCGGCGGAGCTCTTGCAGCGCTATGGCAGTCTGGAGGAGATTTTCAACCATCTGGGGGAGATCCCTGGCAAAATCCAGCAGTACCTCAGGGAAGGGATCCCAGCAGCCCAGCACTCCCAATTTCTGGCTCGAATTCACTGCGATGTCCCCCTTTCGCCTGACTGGGAGAGCATGAGGTTAACTGGGTTTGACCCAGAGGAAGTGCTGCCGCTGCTGGAGAAATTGGAGTTTCGCAGTTTCATTGCTCAAGTGCGCCAACTGCAGGCCACTTTGGGCGGGATCCCAGCCCAAGCCTCTCAAGCAAGGACAACTTCAAAGGATGGCTCTACCTACGACGAGGCTCTTTGGTTTGATTTTCCCGCTGCTCCCGCTCCCTCTTTGCCAGCAGTGTGCATCGTGGATACAGCGGAGAAATTGGAGCTGTTGCGGCAGGAGCTGTTGGCCTGTTCCGGGATCGTAGCCTGGGACACAGAAACTACGAGTCTGGATCCCCGCGACGCCCAACTGGTGGGGATTGGCTGCTGCTGGTCAGAGCGGGATGTTGCCTATTTGCCCATTGGCCACCGCCAGGGATCCAACTTGGACTGGAACCTAGTCAAACAGAGCCTACAGCCCATTTGGGAGGATCCCAATCGGCCCAAAAGCCTGCAAAACTGCAAGTATGATCTCAGCATTTTTCGCGCCCATAGCATCCGCCTGCAAGGGATCCAATTTGATCCCATGTTGGCTAGCTATGTGCTCAATCCAGAAGCTAGCCACAACTTGGCTGATTTGGCAGCTACCTATCTAAATTTACCCACCACCAGCTATGAAAAGCTGCTGGGCAAAGCAGACTCCATTGCCGATCTGCCCATTGCCAAAGTGGCAGAATATTGCGGAACCGACGCCTACTGCGCCTATCGTTTGGTGCCCATCCTCACCGAAAAGCTAAAGCAAACTGACCCACGCCTCTGGAATCTTTTTATCCAGGTGGAGCTGCCCTTGGCTCACGTTTTGGAAGAAATGGAGTGGGTCGGCATCCGCATCGACACTGAGTTTCTTCGGCAGTTTTCCCAGGAGCTGGAAAAAGAGCTACACAGTCTAGAGCAGAAAGCCTATGCTCAAGCAGGCGAGGTGTTTAACCTCAACTCTCCCAAACAACTGGGATCCCTGCTCTTTGAAAAGCTCAAGCTAGATGTCCGCAAAACTCGCAAGACGGCCACCGGCTACTCCACCGACGCCTCGGTTTTGGAAAAGCTGGAAGGGGATCACCCAGTCATTGAAACCATTCTCCAGTACCGCACCCTGGCCAAGCTCAAATCCACCTATGTGGACGCGCTGCCGGCTCTGGTAAGACGCGATACGGGTAGGGTGCACACCAACTTCAACCAGACTGTTACCGCTACTGGCCGACTCAGCTCCTCTAACCCCAACCTGCAAAACATCCCCATCCGCAGCGAGTTTAGCCGCCGCATTCGCCAGGCCTTCATTCCCCAGGAGGGGTGGCTATTGGCCTCGGCTGACTACTCGCAAATTGAGCTGCGCATCTTGGCCCACCTCAGCCAAGAGCCAACGCTCATCGAGGGCTTTCGCTCAGGGGAAGATGTGCACACCCTTACCGCTCGCTTGCTCTTTGAAAAACAAGAAGTAACCAGCGAAGAACGCCGCCTGGCCAAGACGATTAACTATGGGGTGATCTACGGCATGGGGGCGCAGCGTTTTGCCCGCACTGCCGGCGTCTCTCTAGCGGAGGCGAAGGAATTTTTGCGGCGATTTAACGAGCGCTACGCCGGCGTTTTTGCCTATCTCCGCGCCACCGAAGCCTTTGTGGAAAAGCACGGCTATGTGGAAACCCTTTTAGGCCGCCGTCGCTATTTTCCCAATTTGTCTCAGCTATCCGGCCATCGCAAACAGGCCGAGCTGCGGGCTGCCGTGAACGCCCCCATCCAGGGATCCGCCTCAGACATCATCAAAGTGGCCATGGTGCGCTTGCAGGAAAAGCTGCAGCATTTTCGCTCGCGTTTGCTTTTGCAGGTTCACGACGAGCTGGTGTTTGAAGTAGAGCCCTCCGAATGGCAGGACTTACGGCCCCTCATTCAAAGAGAAATGGAAGAGGCAGTGCCCCTTTCCATACCGCTGGTGGTGGACATTCAAATTGGCCACAACTGGAAGGAGGCCAACTAAGGGATCCCGGCCTCGGAGAAATGTTAAGCTATGTAAAAGTGTGTGAAAGTGTTGGTTATCTCCCTATGGCCGTTGAGATCTACACGTGGCGTTTTTGTCCCTTCTGCATCCGCGCCAAGCAACTGTTGGATCGCAAAGGGGTGAAGTACATCGAATACGCCATCGATGGAGATGAGGCGGCGCGGGCGGAGATGGCCAAGCGGGCCAACGGGCGCCGCTCCGTGCCCCAGATTTTCATCAACAACCAGCACATCGGCGGCTGCGACGACCTCTACGCCCTTGAGGCCCAGGGCAAGCTGGATTTGCTCCTGCAGCAGGCCAGCTAGCTGCCTGCTTTCCTGCTAGCCTGGGCGGGATCCAAACCCGTTAACTTGTGGCTAACCGGCGGCCTGCCTGAGCTGGGCACGGGCTTGTTTGAGCATGGCAATCAGGGTGTGGTGGGCATCTTCAGAATCTTTGAGAGGGTGATCAAAGGGGATGCGCAGCTTCCGCACAGCCCCATCCACCTCCACCTGTAAGTCCATTCCTTCCGCGTCGATGGCCTCCATACGGGCCTGGACCACTCCTTCCACCTGGCCGAAGACCCTGGCGTAGAGGGCCACGGCATCGGCGTGGTCTTCGTTCATGTGCTTGCAGATGCGCTCGCTAACTTGAGGGGTGAGAGGATCGCCCATAGAAGGTGGGAATTGCCAGGTACAGGTTTTAGTCTAGCGGAGTCTTGACCGAAACCTTGGCGGCGCAGATCCCGCTCTTCCCCTTTCCCCCCGTATACGGGGGATGAAAGGGGGGAGAACGCCAATCAAAGAGCTAGTTGAGGGCAGGCTAACGGTTGCCAGGGCCAGCCATATCTCGGTCTAGGTTGCAGCCATCTCCGATCGCCCTCTGGATAGGGTTGAGACGCCTTTGCCAGCTTTGCACCTGGGGATCCGGGCTGAGGCCGTGCTCGAGAAAAAACAGCTTGCCCCCCACCCGCAGCACCCGCCGGATTTCCCCCAAAGCCTTGGCCAAATCGGGGATGCTACACAGGGTCCAGGTGCTGACCACGCTGTCAAAACTCTGGTTCGAAAAAGGCAGCTCTTGGGCGTCCGCCACCAGCCAATCGACGGCGATGGAGGAAGCCGCGATGCGGCGGCGGGCCAGGGATCCCATGCCGGGGTTGGGATCTGCCACTGTAATTTTTTGAATGTGCTCTGGGTAGCAGGCCAGGTTGAGGCCGGTGCCAAAGCCGATCTCCAAGACCGCTCCCCGCACCTGGGCCAGAAGCTGCCGCCGATAGCTCTCCAGACGCTCGCTGGCCAGAGCCCAATCCAGCAACCTCGGAAAAAGCACCTGCCGGTAGAAAGCCTTCATAAGCCGGGCTCAAGAGGTTCGCGATCTATTTTCGGGCCGTTCGAGCGTAGCGGGGTTGGGGGCCAGCTTCAGGGAGTAGAGGCCGTAGCAGGCCAGCAGCCAATTGAGCAGGCGGGCCACCACGCGGGCGGTTGGCCGCGTCGCCGCTCCCACCGCCACTCCTCCCAAGGAAAGGCCGATCACAGGGCGGGCGGCGAAGATGGCCTCACAGGTTGTTAACAGTTGAAACCAACTCAGCCCCCCCGGCTCCGGGTGGTGCACCGCCGGCGCCAAAGAGGGATCCAGCACACTGCAGTCCACCACCAAAAACACCGGCTGCTCCGGCAAAGCCTCCACCACCTGCTGCGGATCCCAGCCATCCTGGGCCCAAAAGATCGGGCTGGCGTGGTTTTTCAGCCAGGCGTAGGCGCGGGCACTGCCGCTGCGCAGCCCCACATGCACCACCGGCAGCCTATGCTGGTAGAGCAACTCCACCCAGGCAGCGTTGCCATAGCCCATGTCTTGCTCCGGCTGGGTCATCTCCTCGGGCGGCATCAGGTTGGCATGGGCGCTGCAATGCACCACACTCAGGGCGAGGTAGTGCTTCCAAAGGGCACGAATGGCTCCCCAACTGGCCGCCAAGACCGAAGGCAACAGCACCGGCCACTGTTGTCGTCGCCAAGCCTGAATAACCGCCGCCTCACACATGCCATAGGGCGGCTCATCCACCAGCCCCGGCAACTGCGCCACTGCTATCTCATCCACATTGATCCCCAACCGCGGCTCAAAAGCACACAGCTCAGCACCGGCGTTGAGGATGGCCAGCGGCGCCTGCGTATCTGGGCCAAAGGCAGTGGGAATGAGGACAACCCTGGCGTTGGACTGGGAACTGGGATGGAGGGACCACTGGGCCATGGGCGTCGTTCCTGTTGCAAACGTGGGGCTCTGCCGCCTGCTTCTATGGTGGCTCAGAGAGTAAGCCGGGATCCGCCCGCGCCAGAGCTGGATCTGCTACGAAAAATTACAGTTCGCCGGCAGATCTGGGGTCAAAAATCGGGCCGATGGTACATTCAAAGTGCTCCGCGCCTCAACCCCAAGCGCGGCCCAACAACGCAAACGACGACGAGAAGGTAGGCTATGGCTGTGATGGAAGGCGATCCCCGTCAGGGGGCAAAGTTGCCCCTATTCGGGGGATCCACCGGAGGGCTGTTGAGCGCAGCCGAAACCGAAGAAAAATATGTGATCACCTGGACAGGCAAGCCGGGGCAAGTGTTTGAAATGCCCACCGGCGGCGCCGCCGAGATGGTGGAGGGCAAAAACTACCTCACCTTCGCCCGCAAAGAGCAGTGCCTGGCGCTCGGCGCTCAGTTGATCTCCGAGTTCAAGATCAAGGACTACCAGATCTTCCGCATCCCGGCGGGTGGACAGCCGGAACTGGTGCATCCCAAGGATGGTGTCTTTCCCGAGAAGGTCAACGAGGGGCGCCAGCCCGTCGGCAAGGTGGATCACAACATCGGCAAGAACAAAGAGCCGGTTACCTACAAATTCACCAACGGGAAACCCTGGGACTAATTCCGGCGACCTTTGTCTTTCTGATCCCCTGGCCAGCCCAGGGGATCTTTATTTGTTCGTCTCCACATTTGTTCGTCTCCACTGGCAACCGGTTTGAAAGGGTTCGGCGCTGTTAGCCCTCACCCCCGGCCCCTCTCCCCGAGGGAGAGGGGAGGGGGAAGGTCATGTTGAGAAGAGTCGGATCCTTTGTCGGGCTGCCTTTTGCTAAAAAAAAGCTCCAGCAAAGCATACCTACACGGAACTGTCTAGAGGTGTCTTGACAGCGCCTTTACGAGTCCGTTTATGGACTACGTGAGAATCCCCCGCCTTCAGGCGGGGGAGTGTCAAAACCCGGGATCCCTGACAGGGCCTGGACAAGCCTACTTGGCAACCGCCGCGAAGAACTCCTTGGATTTCACCGGGTCGGGGTTCAGGGTTCTCTGGCCGGGCTGCCAGTTAGCCGGGCAAACTTCATCGGGGTGAGCTTGCACGTACTGGATGGCCTGCAGGGTGCGCAGGGTTTCATCCACGCTGCGGCCAAAGGCCAGGTTGTTGATGGTGGCGTGCTGGATGATCCCTTCCTTGTCGATGATGAACAGGCCGCGCAAAGCCACCCCTGCCGCCGGATCCAGGACATTGTAGGCAGCGCTGATCTCCTTTTTCAGGTCGGAGACCAGCGGATACCTCAGCTCGCCCACCCCTCCGGCTTTGCGGTCGGTCTGAATCCAGGCCAGGTGAGAGTACTCGCTATCCACCGAGACGCCGAGGATCTCCGTGTCCAGCTTGGCAAACTCGTCGTAGCGATCGCTGAAAGCCGTGATCTCCGTCGGGCAGACGAAGGTGAAGTCCAAGGGGTAGAAGAACAGCACCACGTACTTCTTGCCCCGGTAGTCGGAGAGCCTCACCGTCTTAAATTCCATGTCGTAAACGGCAGTGGCCGAAAAATCGGGAGCGGGCTGCCCCACCCGCAGACATCCTTCCTGAGACATCAGTCGACGCTCCTTACGGTAAAGTACAAATGTAAACTAAACCTAACATACCATACTCATAATGACTTTGTCTTACTGGCTGGCTAAGCTGGAGCGCCGCGATCCAGGGGATCCCCATTTCTTTCCGTTTTTCGGCTCTGCCAGGTCAGGGAGTCGGTTGCCATGAGGGTGGCGCTGGAGTTTCTCTACCACTTCTGTTGTGACCGCTGCCGGCGGTGGTGGAGCCCCAGCCAGGGGATCGCCTCTATTGCCCCTACTGTGGCTATCACAATTGCGTGGAGCGCATCGATACCTTTCGCGACGCCGCGCGAGGCAGTTGCCTCACCCGTCCTCCCGATGCCCCCTCTGCCGAGCTGCCCTGCGAGGAAACCGAGGCTCGGCCTCAGGAGCCGGGATCCCCAAGCTGATTCATCCGTTCACTGCATCTGCCAGCCTGTCCAGGTGGGGGTCAGCCTCAGGCAGTGAGGAGTCCAACAAACGGCGGCAGGGGTGGCGCTCTTCCAAAATGGTGGTAGAACAGCAGCAGCTATAAACCTCCAGGTAGTCGTCCGGCTCTGCCTCGAAAATGGCATACTGGCCGGGGAAGAGGGTGCGCTCCCAGTGGCCGGGAATTGTTCGGATGACCTGAACCTGCTGAGAACGGTTGACGAAAACGTATCTTTTCATTGCGTTTTTTTTAATCGCCTTAAGAAAAAATTATTGGCTTTAAGCCAGGCTATCACTCTTGATCCCCAGCCGACAATAGCCAACGAGCAAGACGGGGATCGCTCTTTCTGCTTGACTTTGGCCGATTTGTTTTCTCAGCTTATGAAAGCTGAGGCAAGGGGATCCCGAGAAGAAGCCCGCCTGGTAAACTGAGGGGAAGAGTCTGAAGATATCCTTAATTGGCCTTCATCGTTCCGACATACCAAGGGGGCACGCCGTGGACAACAAGTTGGGGCTAGAGATCATCGAAGTGGTGGAGCAGGCTGCCATCGCCGCCGCCCGTTGGATGGGCAAAGGCGACAACAAGACCGCCGATCAGGTGGCCGTCGAGGCCATGCGGGAGAAACTGAACCAGATCCCCATGCGCGGCCGCATCGTCATTGGGGAGGGAACCCGCGATGAGGCCCCCATGCTCTACATCGGGGAAGAGGTGGGCATCTGTACGCGCCCGGACGCCGAGCAGTTCTGCCGCGTGGAAGAGCTGGTGGAAATCGATATTGCCGTGGATCCCTGCGAAGGCACCAACCTGGTGGCCAAGGGCCAAAACGGCTCCATGGCGGTGCTGGCCATCTCCGAAAAAGGCGGCCTTCTGCACGCGCCGGACATCTACATGCAGAAGCTGGCGGCTCCGCCCCAGGCCAAGGGCAAGGTACATCTCGACTATCCGCCGGAAAAGAATCTTCAGATTATCGCCGAAAGCCTGGATCGGGAGGTCTCCGATCTGACGGTGGTGGTCATGGACCGCAAGCGCCACGTCGATCTCATTCGCCAAATCCGGGAGGCGGGGGCGCGGGTAAAGCTGATTACCGACGGCGACATCTCGGCGGCCCTCTCGGCAGGCTTCAACGGCACCGGCATCCACGCCCTGATGGGGATCGGGGCAGCCCCAGAGGGGGTGATCTCGGCGGCGGCGCTGCGCTGCCTCGGCGCCCACTTCCAAGGTCGGCTGATCTACGACCCCGAGGTGGTGCAGGCGGGCACCTACCTGCCGCCGGTGGAAGAGACACGACGGCAACTGAAAGAACAGGGCATCGAGGATCCCGACAAGGTGTGGGAATGCGAAGAGCTAGCCAGCGGCAAGGAAGTCCTCTTTGCGGCCACCGGGATTACTGATGGCGACCTGATGCGCGGGGTGCGTTTCTTCGGCGGCGGGGCACGCACCGAGACCTTGGTGATCTCCAGCCAGTCGCGCACGGTGCGCTTTGTGGATACCATCCATATGAAAGACGGCCAACAGCCCCGCAGCCTGCAACTGCGCTGACGGATCCCCGGCCCGACATCTCCCTCGGCAAGGGCGGCTTTCCTCTGGCGAAGGTCGCTCTTGTCCTTTGGGAAGTTAAGAAATCTATCAGTCAGTCGCCCGAAAAAACGTAATAACTCTTCAGCAAAATCCTGCAAAACCGGCTCGATACTGTTCTTAGGGTTTAGGTAGGCTGAGAAAAGTTACCTAAGCTTGCTGCAGCCGAGACAAGGCAATCCCTTGACATCGGTCTTGCCTTCCTTGTCCTAGCTAGGTGAGTTTGCTTTTGTTCATAGTTTCTGTTTTTAATAACTGTTGCTGTACAGACGACGGAGAGGCATGTTTATCGCGGTTGTCGGTCTTAGCCATCGCACAGCTCCTGTGGAGATCCGGGAGCGCCTCAGCATTCCCGAGGCCGAGGTGGGGGAGCGGATCCAGCAGCTCCGTGCCCACCCCCACATTGAGGAAGCGGCGATCCTCAGCACCTGTAACCGGCTGGAGGTCTACATCGTCACTCCAGAAATGGAAAGTGGTGTCCGACAGACGATGCAGTTCTTGGCCGAGGCGAAAGGGATCCCGCTGCCCCAACTGCGCCCGCACCTGTTTACGCTGCTCTACCAGGATGCGGTGACGCACCTGATGCGGGTGGCCGCCGGGCTGGACAGCTTGGTATTAGGGGAAGGGCAGATCCTGTCGCAAGTGAAAAAAGCGCAGCAACTGGGCCAGGCCTGCAACGGCATGGATCGCATCCTCAACCGCCTCTTCAAGGCGGCCATCACCGCCGGCAAGCGCATCCGCACCGAGACGGGGATCGGCACTGGCGCCATGTCCATCAGCTCGGCAGCGGTGGAGTTGGCCTTGCAGGAGCAGGGATCCCTTTCTCAGGGCAAGGTGACCGTGGTGGGGGCGGGGAAAATGGCTCGCCTGTTGGTGCAGCACCTCTTGGCCAAAGGGGCGGTGGATATCACCGTGGTCAACCGCTCCTTGGAGCGGGCAGAAGCGCTGGCCAAGCAATTTGAGCAGCCAATTCAAGTATTGCCTTGGGAGTCGCTGCTGAGTAGCATAGCGGAGTCCAACCTGGTCTTCACCAGCACCGGCGCCACCCAGCCCATCCTCACCTACGAGCAACTGGCGGGGGTGCTGCAGCCGGATCAGCCGCTGCTGTTGGTGGACATCTCGGTGCCCCGCAACATCGATCCCGGCGTGGAAAAGCTAAGAGGGGTACAGGTGTTCAACGTGGATCACCTCTCCCGTATCGTGGAAGAAAACCGCGCCCAACGGCAAAAGCTGGCCCTGGCCGCCGAAGCCTTGGTGGAAGAAGAAGTAGAACAGTTTATGGAGTGGTGGCGCTCCTTGGAGACGGTGCCCACCATTTCCAGCCTGCGCCACAAGGTGGAGTCCATCCGCGAGCAGGAGATGGAAAAAGCCCTCTCCCGCCTGGGCAAAGACTTCGCCGAAAAGCACCTGGAGGTCATTGAGGCGCTCACCCGCGGCATTGTCAACAAGATCCTGCATGATCCCATGGTGCAACTGCGGGCCCAGCGGGACATCGAGGCGCGGCGCAGGGCTATGCAAATTCTGCAGGAGCTGTTTAACCTCGATCCAATGCCGTTTCAGGCGCAGCAGGAGCGCTAGGGATCCCCAGGGGGTGAAGTGGGGTCAGGTGTTGAAGAATTGTAACAGCTCTCTCATCTCAGGGGGAGAGCTGCCCTTAGGATACAAAACGTAAGCGCTGGGAGTTGGGGGCATGTTCGGACAGTACGAAGTGTTTGTGCAGTTGCTGCTGTTGGCCTTGATCGTCCTGGCAGGGCCAGCGGTCATTCTGCTGCTTTACCTGCGCGGCGCCGATATGTAGGCGAGCCAGGCTGGTTGCCGGCGCAGTTGACAGAACCCCCTGACCAGCCCCTGTCGGCATCGACCAGGGAGTTCGGCTTGTTTCTTTGTTATCTCTTAATGTAACGCTTCTTTGCGCTACAGTTATAGAGACAGCCCTAGGGCAAACTCCCCTGTAGGGCAATACTTTATGGGTTGATTATTTATGTCACTCCCCATCCGCAACGTCGCCATCATCGCCCACGTCGACCACGGCAAAACCACACTTGTGGACGCCCTGTTGCGCCAGGCGGGCACCTTCCGCGAGGGAGAGGACATTCCCGCCTGCGTGCTGGACTGCAACACGCTGGAGCGGGAGCGGGGCATCACCATCCTGGCCAAAAATACAGCCGTCCGCTACGGCGAAACCCTGATCAACATTGTCGATACCCCCGGCCACGCCGACTTCGGCGGGGAGGTGGAGCGGGTGCTGGGCATGGTGGAGGGCTGTCTGTTGGTTGTGGACGCCAACGAAGGCCCGATGCCGCAAACCCGCTTTGTGCTGCGCAAGGCGTTGGAAAAAGGCCTGCGCCCGCTCGTAGTGGTCAACAAAATCGACCGCCCTCGCGCCGAGCCCTACAAAGTTGTCGACAAGGTTCTGGATCTGTTTTTGGAGCTGGGGGCAGACGAAGACCAGTGCGATTTCCCTTACCTCTTTGCCTCGGGGCTGCAGGGCTTTGCCCTGGAAGAAGCCGACCTGAAAGCCTTTTTGGAAGGGAGGTACAGCGGCCCCTTGGACATGAAGCCCCTCTTTGAAGCCATCCTCAAGCATGTCCCACCGCCGATTGGGGATCCGGCCAAGCCGCTGCAACTACAGGTCACCACGCTGGAGTACTCGGAGTACTTGGGCCGGATCGTGATCGGCAAGATCCACAACGGCACCATCCGCCTTGGGGATCAGTTGGCGGTGGTCAAAGAAGATGGGTCGATTGCCAAGGGCAAGGTAACCAAGCTGTTTGGCTTCCAGGGCTTGCAGCGTGTTGAGCTGACCGAGGCTACTGCCGGCCATATCGTCGCCGTGGCGGGGTTTGCCGAGGCCAACATCGGCTACACCCTCACCTCTCCCGAAAACCCGCAGGCCCTGCCGCTCATTAAGGTGGACGAGCCGACGTTGCAGGTGATGATCTGCGTCAACGACTCTCCCTTTGCCGGCCAGGAGGGCACCTTTGTTACTTCGCGGCAATTGCGGGAGCGCCTGCTGCGGGAGCTAGAAACCAACGTGGCGCTGCGGGTGGAAGAAACCGACTCCCCCGATTGCTTTTTGGTCTCCGGGCGGGGCGAGCTGCACCTGGGCATTTTGCTGGAGACCATGCGGCGGGAGGGCTACGAGTTTCAGGTGGGGCAGCCGAAGGTGATCTTCCGCGAGGTAAATGGCCAGCCCTACGAGCCCTACGAGTGCTTGGTGCTGGATGTGCCGGAATCCACGGTGGGCGCCTGCATTGAACGGCTGGGGCAGCGGCGGGGAGAGATGCAGAACATGATGGTAGGCGCGGACGGACGGGCCCAGTTGGAGTTTGTCATCCCGGCCCGAGGGCTGATCGGCTTCCGCAGCGAGTTCATCCGCATTACCCGCGGCGAGGGGATCATGAGCCACAGCTTTTTGGAGTACCGTCCCCTGACGCCGGGGATCGAGACCCGCCGCAACGGCGTGCTGATCGCCTTTGAAGAGGGGGTGGCCACCACCTATGCCCTGAAAAATGCGGAAGACCGAGGGGTGTTCTTTATTACGCCAGGTACCCGCGTTTACAAGGGCATGATCGTGGGCGAGCACAACCGGCCGCAGGACTTGGAGTTGAACGTCTGTAAAACTAAGCAACTGACCAACCACCGCGCTGCCGGCGGGGAGGAGCTGGTGCATTTGCAGGCGCCGGTGGAGATGAACCTGGAGCGGGCGCTGGAGTACATCGGCGAGGACGAGCTGGTGGAGGTTACACCGAAGTCGGTGCGGCTGCGCAAGGCGCAGTTGACGGCCTCTCGCCGCTAGCGGTCGGCTCCTACCGTCGCAGGTAGAAGCGCAGGTTGGGAAAAGAGAAGGCCCCCCAGACGCCGAACAAGACGACTCCCAGGCCGAACAACGCCAGCCACAGGCGGGGACGGCTGTGGAGCTGCTGGGATCCCGCCTGGACGTAGGCCAGATCCACCCAGGCGGTGTTGCCGCGGCGGAACCAGCCCACCACCTTGACGCGCTGACCCATGAGGGCGCGGAGCCGCTTCAGGCCGGAAAAGACATTGCCCACCGGCCCCAGGGGAGAGGTGAAGCGCAGCGGCATCAGCCCAGTGGCATCTTGCAGCTTCAGCTCTGCCCCCAGTTGGTAGCCAGCCTGTCCCAGCCCCACCAATTCCCCCTCCAACTCCACCGGCTGGCTGCGGCAGGGATCCGCCTCGGGATCGGCCAGCAAGTGCAGCACATCGGTCGGCTGGGGCGACAGGGATCCGCGGTACATCAAGACCGCCTTGGATCCCAGGCCCAGGCCATAGCCCACCACCGCTGTTGCCGCAATCACCTTGGGATCGAGGCGATCTGGCAGCGCCAGATAGAGGATCAGCCCCAGGAGCCAGCCAATTACCATCCCGCTCACTTCGGCAGCATAGATAGCCAGATCCAGCCAGAAGCGGCTTTGCAGACGGGCCCCATCCAACTTGGGTCCGGATCCCAGGCTCAACTCTGGCAGCAGGCGCAGCCGTTGGGCATACCCCGCCAAGACCTGGAAGCGGTGCCCCAGCAACGGATGGCTGGAGTTGACCTGCATCCAGCGGGCCCAGGGGTTGAGCTGATCCCAGAGAAAGACTTGGCCGGCTTGGGCGGGATCCCGCAGGCGGCTGGCGGCACTGGCGGCGGCGGTGGTTTTGAAGTCCAAGAAGCTGAAGAGGCGGGTGCAGTGCAGCAGCGAAGAGGGGCGGCGGTCGTTTTTGTGGGCCTCCTGCAGGCCGGCAGCCGCTTTGAGCAGAGCGGCCATCAGACCGTTGGGATTGCCCGTCGCTTCCACTGCAAAATGGTCGGCGTGGTAGGTGCCGAGGCGACAGAGGAAAAACAGGGGATAGGAGAGCACCGTGTAGATCAGGTAGAGCAGCGGAGCCACATGCCCGATCAGATCCCGCCGCTTGTTTGCCAGTTGGCTCACCTGCTCCAGGGCCAAGTAAACCAGTTGAACGGGGGATCCCAGTAGGGTCAGGATCAAGATGTCGCCGTTGAGGATGCGCCCCAGGGCTTGGGCATAGACGGCGGCAATCTCATCCGGGGCAAGCTGCTGCAACAGGGCCTGGGTGACCACGATGCGGCCGCCGTCGGGAAGCGTGCCATAGACAAAAGCCAGCGGCCCCCCTTCCGGGATCACCCCCAGCCGAGGCAGTTTTAGCTGTTTTTGGGCGCAGAGGCGCTGCAGCAGACGGGCAGTCTCGGGACTGTGGCGCTCGATTTCCCCCAAGGTGGCCCAGCGCAGCTTGTGCAGCCGCCGGTGCAGGTGATCCATCAGCCAGGGGGCAAAAAACAAAAGGCCGACGCCAAAGTTGACCGCCAGGCTGCCGGCTACCAACCAGCGCAGGCCATTGCGCAGCCAGGGCAGCAACCCCTGCAAAAACCAAAGCTGCCGCGGAAAACTCAGCCGTCCGAAATCCAGGTGAGCGCCCACCAGCACAAAACTCAGCCACCAGAGGAACAGAATGCCCACCCCCAGGGATCCCCACTTGGCCCAGCGCAGAGGGCCGGCCCGCTCCGGCAGGGGGATCTTCAGGCCCAATTGACCGGCCCGTTGGCGGCTGGAGAGCGGCTGAGCCTCAGGAGCTGGCTCTGGGGAGGGTGGGGAAGCAGCGGGTTTTTCCACCGTTTGGGGCAGGCGGGGCAGGATTTTTTGGGCCCAGCCTCGCGCCTGCGGATCCGGGTGCTGCAGCAGTTCCAGACAAAGCGCCCGCGCCTTCTCCGTCTCGCCCAACTGATGGTAGGCCCGCACCAGGTTCATCTGGGCCTCCAGGGCTTGGCTGTCGGATGCGCCTGCTTCGCCCCGCTGGCGAGACTGCGCCAAGTAGGCCTCCAGCAGTTGGATGGCTTCTTGGAAACGGCCCTGCTGCAGCGCCTCCCTGCCGGCCTGAAGGGCATAGGGGGTCATCAGCCTGCTCCGAGATCTGCCTGCTCCCCCAGCTTACTCAAGGATTTGGCCTTGCTGAGGTGGATCCCCCCGAAAGGGGGTAGTGGAGCAAGCGCCGCCGCAGGCAATCCAGCGCCGTCTGGGCGCTCCACCAGCGCACCCCCTCTCGGCCCCGCAAGCTGCCGAAGCGGTACTCGTGGACTTCCACTTTCCCCTCCGGGTCGGCCAAGCCCAGATAGACCAGGCCAACCGGCTTGGTGGATGTTCCCCCCTCTGGGCCGGCAATGCCGGTAATGCTCAGGGCCCAGTCGGAGCCGAGGACTTGCTTGGCCCCCAGGGCCATCTGGGCCGCCACCGGCTCGCTCACGGCCCCGTGCTGCCGCAGCGTCTCTGGATCCACCCGCAAAAGCTGCTCCTTGATGCGGTTGTCGTAGGCAACAATCCCGCCGACAAAATAGCGGGAGCTGCCCGGGATCCCGGTCACCAATTGCCCCAGGAGCCCGCCGGTGCAGGATTCCGCCACCGCCAGCGTTTGCCCCCGCTGCAGCAGCAGCTCCCCCACCACGCTGGCCAAGGTGGCCTCGTCGCTGCCGAAGTAGTCTTCCCCAGAAACCTGTAAAATCTGCTCCACCACCGGGGCAATCAACGCTTCCGCCGCCTCGCGCGTGGGGGCGCGTCCGGTAACCCGCAGGCGCACCTCCCCCTGGCTGGCGTAGGGTGCCACGGTGGGATTTTCCCCCGCCAGCAGGGATCCCACCCGTTCGGCCAAGGTCGATTCGGGAATGCCCCAGTAGCGCAACACGCGGCTGTAGAACACCTCCTGGCCCCAGCCCAGGGAGCGCAAATAGGGCACAGCCGTCTCCTGCCACATCTGCTGCATCTCCCGCGGCACCCCGGGAAAGGTGAGGATGTGCAGGTCGGGCCGCGGCTGCCAGATGAGGCCACAGGCGCTGCCGACCGGGTTGGGCAGGACGGTTGCCCCCTGAGGCAAAAAGGCCTGCTTGCGGTTGCTGGGGGAGGGCTCCATACCTCGCTGGCCGTACTTCTGCCGGATCTCCTCCCAAACCTGCGGGTGCTCCACCATCTCCACCCCGAAGAAAGAGGCCAGCGCCGCGTGGGTCAGATCATCAGGGGTCGGCCCCAGGCCGCCGGTGATCAAAATCAAACGGGAGCGGTTGCAGGCCACCTCCAGGGCGTGGTGGATGCGGGCTTCGTTGTCCCCCACCACCGTTTGGTAATAATGGGGGATCCCCAGCTTGGCCAGCTCGGCTGCCAGATATTGGGCGTTGGTGTTGGTGATCTCTCCCAAGAGCAACTCTGTGCCAATGCAGAGGATCTCAGCCCCCTGGGGAATAGCGGTTTGCGGTGGGCTCATGCTTGGCCTTGAGCTCAGCTCAGCCGCAAGTATACAAGCATAGAGGTCTCGGCCCCCCTTCACGCCCTCAGATTTTTGGCTGGTCGTCGGCCATTCCGAATTGCGATCCCAGAAGACTTGCTCAAGCTCGCCAGGGATCCTCGGCCAGCCGAGCCAAAGCTTCCAAATCAGCACCCACCACGCGGTGCAGGATCCACTCGGGATGTGGCTTGGCGCCCAGGCGCCGGTAGAACTCCAATGCCGGCTGGTTCCAATCCAAAACCATCCACTCCAGCCGCCCGTATCCTTTGGCCACCGCCTCCTGGGCCACCCGCGCCAAGAGCGCCCTGCCGATGCCCCTGCCCCGGAACTCCGGCAACACGAACAGGTCTTCCAGGTAGATTCCCGGCCGGGTGAGGAAGGTGGAGAAATTGCGAAAGTAAAGAGCAAAGCCCACCGCCTGCCCTTCTACCTCCGCCAGCAACGCCGAAACGAAGGCCTCGGGGCCAAACAGATGCTGTCGCAGCAGCTCAGCGGATCCCGTTACCAAGTGGCTCAGCTTCTCGTACTCGGCCAAAGCACAAATGAGATCAAACAGAACGGGCGCATCCTCAGGGGTGGCAGGGCGGATTTCCATCAGAACCTCCGGGGTACTCCCGCCACAGCGCAGCTTGGCGGGATGGGGGATAGGCGGTGAGACGAAGGGGTTCAATGCCCCTGAGTCTCACAATCTGGGCGTTGCCTGCTGCTCGACATACTTCTTCAACTCCTCAACGGTGACCCCACCACAAGAGGCAACAAAATAGGCCCCTGTCCAAAATACAGGCTTGCTGTAGAACCGTGCCACCTCTGTGGCGAACTCTTTGCGAATCAACCGGCTGGAGACTGTTTTCAGGTTGTTCACCAGCCTTGAGACCTGGACATCCGGCGGAAAACTCACCAACAGATGCACATAATCCGCCTCACCGTTGAACTCCACCAAGGAACAGCGCCACTTTTGGCAGGTCGCTCGAAATATATCTTCCAGCCTCTGCAACATTGGAGCAGTTATCACCCGACGACGGTACTTTGTCACCAGCACCAAGTGGATTTGTAGGCTGTAAACAGAACGATGGCCTATGTTGTAGCTCATTGCGCTAAATGCTAGAACCGTCTCATGATTCTCACCCACGAGTACCGGATCCTGCCCAGCGACGACCAAGCCGCTCTGATGACCGAGTGGCTGGAATTGTTGCGGCGGCAGTGGAACGACGCTCTGGGGCAGAGACTGGATTGGCTGACCGCAACCCGTTGTCCAATTGACCGCTGCAGCCTTGTCTCGTGCCCGTTGCCTGTGTCAGAAGCTCCGCTGGAGCCGAATTATTATCGGCAGGCGGGATCCCTCAAACCAATCAAGCAACTATTTCCGGCCTACCGGGGCATTTACGCCGAGGTGCTGCAGCAAAACTTGATGCGGCTGGACAAGGCGTGGAAAGCGTGGCGGGAGCCGGATAGCACAGGCAAGCGGCGGGGGCGGCCTCGCTTCAAAAAAGCGGGGGAGTTGAGATCCTTCACATTTCCCCGCATCAATTGCCCCAAGGCGGGAGCGCATCTGGAAGGGGAGACTCTGCGGCTGAGCAAGATTGGCTCGATGCCTGTGGTGCTGCACCGCCCCTTGCCGGAGGGGTTTGTGCCCAAAACCTGCACAGTGGTGCGCAAGGCCGATGGGTGGTATGTCTGCATCACCTTGGAAGACAAAAGCGTTCCTCTCCCAGAGCCTGTGCCGGTCAAAAAGGCGGTGGGTATTGATGTGGGATTGGATAGGTTTCTCACCACCGGCGATGGGGAGGTGGTGCCTATCCCGCGGTACTACCGCCGAGCCCAAAAACACTTGGCTCGACAGCAGCGGCAACTGAGCCGCAAAGTGAAGGGGTCCGCCAACTGGAAGAAACAGGCCACGAAAGTTGCTTGTTTGCAGTTGCACGTTGCCCGACAACGCAAAGCGTTCCACTACCAAGTGGCGCACTGGCTGGTGGGGCAATACGACCTGTTGGTGGTGGAGGATCTCAACGTCCGAGGGCTGGCACGGACTCGGTTGGCTAAATCGATTTTGGATGCGGCTTGGGGACAATTTCTTGACATTCTGACAGCAGTGGCGGTCAAACGCGGCAAACAGGTGTTGAGAGTGGATCCCCGTGGTACGTCCCAAAATTGTTGTGTTTGTGAGGAGCGTGTTCCCAAGACCTTGTCGGAACGGGTGCATGATTGCCCTCGTTGCGGGTCGTGGGACAGAGACTTGAACGCTGCTATCGAGATTTTGAAGCGAGGACTCAGGTCCCCCCGTATACGGGGGGATATAGGGGGGCGGTGGGACTGCCGCTCTCTGGCTGTGGAGGATCCTGGTTTACCAGTCCGTTGAAGCAGCAACTGCGGGAAGTGATTCTCGGAAGCTCCCGTCTACAGCCCGTCAGGGCTTAGCGGGAGAGGATGTCACACTCTTGTCTAGATCCACACACGAATTCTGTAAGATACCCGCACGAGACCAGGGGGACTAACCTGTTGACCCCGCTCCTGGGTCGGTGGAGCTCTGGCAACGCGCGACGTAGTGGGGGCAGCGACAGGGGCCCAGGGGGTTCACAGCACAGGGCAGATAGGGCGAGCGAGAAAAGTAGCGGCAGGAGGGATCCCAACTCGAGGTGGGCTGCAGCTGGCGGGAGGGAGTGGGCTCATCCCAGCTTGAGGGGCGACGGGAGCCTCTCTTTTCCAGCAGAGGGAGCAACTGGGCCAAGAACGTCAGGCCCAACCACAAACCGACTCCCAGGATCAGCGCTGGCACCATTGCCCTCCTCCGTCGGCCAACAGCCTTGTCTTCCAACCAGAACCAGCCTAGGCCAGCCGGTTGGCAGAGGGCCAGCCTTGGCAGACAGTTTCGCAACTGTCCTGGTTAGCCAGCGAAGAGCCGGGAGAAAAAACGACTAGAGTGAGAAATGGAGCCGTTACCTCGTTTTTGAATGCCATGACCACCTCCACCCTCGATGCTGCCGCCATCCTTGAGGCGTTGCGCCCGGTTCAAGATCCGGAGCTGCGCCGCAGCCTGGTGGAACTGAACATGATCCGCGACATTCGCGTCGAGCCCAAGCGGGTGGCCTTTACCCTGGTGCTGACCACGCCGGCCTGCCCCTTGCGGGAATTCATTGTGGACGAGTGCAAAGCTGCCATCCGCCGCTTGGCCCCAGTTGAAGCCATTGATGTCACAGTAACGGCGGAAACCCCCCGCTCCCCTTCTCTGCCGGATCGCCAGTCTGTCCCCGGCGTGCGCAACATCATCGCCATCTCCAGCGGCAAGGGAGGCGTGGGCAAAACCTCCGTCTCGGTCAATGTGGCCGTGGCCCTGGCCCAGAGCGGAGCGCGGGTGGGGCTGCTGGATGCCGATATCTACGGCCCCAATGTGCCGCTGATGCTGGGCCTCCAGGATCGCTCTTTGTTGGTGCGCAAGCGGGAGGACGGCGGCGAAGACATCTTCCCCCTGGAAAATTACGGCGTCAAGATGGTGTCGATGGGCCTGCTGGTGGGGCGGGATCAGCCAGTAATCTGGCGGGGGCCAATGCTCAACGGCGTCATCCGGCAGTTTCTCTACCAGGTGCAGTGGGGCGAGTTGGACTATCTCCTCGTGGACATGCCCCCCGGCACTGGCGATGCCCAGTTGACTTTGGCCCAAGCGGTGCCGCTAGCGGGCGCTGTCATCGTCACCACCCCCCAGTCGGTTGCCCTCCTCGACAGCCGCAAGGGCTTGAACATGTTCCGGCAGCTGGGGGTGCCCATCCTCGGCATTGTGGAGAACATGAGCTACTTCATTCCCCCCGACCTGCCGGATCGCCAGTACGATATCTTTGGCTCGGCAGGGGGAGAGACCACCGCCCGCGAGCTGGGGGTTCCGCTGCTAGGACGGATCCCGTTGGAGATTGCTCTGCGCCAGGGTGGAGATGCGGGCAAGCCTATTGTTGTTGACAAGCCCAAGTCTGCCTCAGCCCAGGCGCTCCAGCAGATTGCCAAAGCCTTGGCGGGCCGAGTTTCCATGGTAGCTCTCGGGGCCGGCTAGAAGCGCTCGACTTCCACCAGCGACACCCCAAAGCGGCGCCCTGCCAACAGGATCCCTTCCTGGGCCTTGCCGCGCACAGTTATGGTGCTGTTCATAGCTGGCAGCCCCTTGTCCGTGATGACCCAGAGGGAGCCGCTGCTGTCTTGGATCTCGTACACACCCTGGCCGAACACCCCTATCTGGTTGACCACGCGACCGCGGACGTACACATTGGTGTAGCGGGAAGGATTTTGTTCGATCTGGGCAATCGGGGTTGTGCCAATGCCTAAGCGCGCCAACGGCCCACATCCTGTCAGGGCTAGGCTGGCACAGAACAAGAGTACCAGGGATCCACCGCGGAACGATTGGCCGAGTTGCCGTTTCATGGGTTGCTTCCCTCACGAGCCCTTGCTCTCACCATAGCAAGCCGGCAGCAGATCCACCGCCAAGCTAGAACTTCTCGCCAATGCCAAAGTGCAGTTGAGGCCGGCCGGCCTCCCCTTGCCCGATGGCGTAGTCGATGCGCAGCGGCCCCAAGGGAGATTGGATGCGGATGCCGGCCCCCAGCCCCAAGCCGCTGCCCGGCTTGTTGCGCACCGCCGCCGGATTGCCGATGACCGCCGCGCCGCTGCCCAGATCGGTGCCGTAGTCGGCGAAGACCACCGCCCCCACCGGGTCGAACAGGGGGAAGCGCAACTCCGCCGTCGCCGTGGCAAAGCTGCGACCGGAGCCGACGCCGCCCTCAAAAAATCCCCGCACCGAGCTGCCCCCGCCGATGGGGAAAGCATCGTAGGGAGCCAAGTCGCCAATCGTGGTGCCCGCCCGCACGTCAAAAGCCAGCACCTGCGGTCGCTCGCTGCGCGTCTCGAACAGCTTGACGGGAATGAACTGGCTGTAGCTGGTCTCGAGGCGGTTGGCGTTGAGGCCGTTCTCCAACAGACGGACCGACTGTTCGGTGGAGAGGCGAAAGACGGATCCCTGGCTGGGGCTGTTGGGGTTGTCGCGGCTGTCGTGGACAAGGCCGAACCGCAGGGTGGTGTAGCTGTCTTGGCCGCTTGCGCTGAAGGTAATCGGGTTGCCCAGCACATCGAAGCGCTCCTGCTCGCCGTTGCTGTTGCGGGCTTCCACAAATTGGACGCGGGTGCCCAGGCTGGCCCGCCAATTGCCCCCAATGGGACGGGAGAAGGTGACGCCGCCGCCCAGCCGGTTGATGCGCACGGGATCCCCGTTGGGCAGGGTCAATCCCTCGTTGAAGACAAAGCTGGAGCTCTGCTGGTTGGCGATGTTGACGTTGTAGGAGGTGGGGATCTCCAGCGTGGCAATGCGCGGGTCGGTGAAGTTCAAATCGAACAGAGTTTCGTTGGTGCCCACCTGCACGTTGAAGCTGGCGCTTTGGTTGTTGCCGCCCAAGTTTTCTTCCGAGACGTTGAGGCCGGCAAAGACCCCTGTGGCCGAGCTGACGCCGATGGTGCCGCTCAAGGTGCCGGTGCGGCGCTCTTCCACGTTCACCACCACCACCACCTTGTTGGGATCCTGGCCAGGGTTGAGCCCAACATTCACATCTTGAAAAAGGTTAAGGTCGAAAACTGCCTGGAGATCCTTCTGGATTTGGTTGCGGTTAAACACATCCCCTGGCTTGGTCTTGAGCTCGCGGGTGATGATGAAGTCGCGGGTTCTGGTGTTGCCTTGAACGCGAATGTCCTCGATCTCCCCTTCGGCAATTTCCAGAGTGAGGGTGCCATCTTCGGAGGAGCGCACGTCGGTCACCTTGGCCAGCACGTAGCCCTTGTCGGCGTACCACTGCTCGATCTCGGCCACTGCCGCTTGCAGCTCGCCAAAGTTGAGCACCCGCCCTTCTTGATCGGCAAAGGCCTTCTTGAGCACCTCCGGATCCAGAACTTTTGCCCCTTCTGTGCGCACGGCTTTGAGGATCGGATTGGGCTTGACCTCAAAGGTAACCCGCACCCCCAGGGGCGTATCGGAGGGCACCGCCCGCACATCGGCAAAAAACCCAGTGGCAAACACAGCATTGATGTCTTCCCGCAGTTGGGAGCGAGTGGAGACCTCGCCGGCCCGCGTGCGAATAGCCTTGTAAACCTGCTCGATCAACTCTGGGTCGTCGGTTCCTTCCACCACCACTTCCGCTACCAAAACTTCTGGCTCGCCAGCGGCTGGGGTAGGTGTAGGGGAGGGTTGGGCGGGGGTATCGCCATTGGTGCGCAGATCCAGGGTGCCGGGCGGGGGAGCTGATTGCGCCCAAGCCGCGGATCGCATCGACAGACCGTTCGCGAAAGCGGTGCGTAGCACTACCCCACAGGCGAACACTGAAGCAAGCCGGAGTCCGAGTTGCTGGGAACGGTTCATAGGGATCCCTCACACACCGCCAAAATCCAAAGAGCTAAGTTGCAGAACTTCTTATTGCCCGGCAGCGGACAATTGCCCTGAATTATATCAACCCCGACCCGGGCAGAGCTGAGCATTGCCGCGAGCCGGATTGCGGGCTTGGGCAGTGTAAACTACCCGACTCCAACCGCTAGGCGGCACGAAGCAGGCTTTCAGTAGCCCCCAAAAGCGCAATCCCCTTGGCACCATCTACATCCTTTCCCCAGCCACAGGCCGAGTTGACATAACGGAGCGGCCCCCAGTCCCCCTTCGCCCCCCGTACACGGGGGGTGTGGGGGGTGGGGAGTCCAGTGCGGGGCTCCTGCGGCTTCTAGCTGAAGTACAAGCAGCAGCCTCTTCTTTACGGCAGGCGCAGGGATCCCTGGCAGCGCTGGCCACAGGCCTGGGGCTCGGCTGCCTCGGCGGACAGGTTGGCTTGGGAGTTGAGGATAAGAATTGTCATGGGGGCGGGGGGCGGTGAGGGGCTGCTGTGCCAACCCCACCTGCCGGCGAAGTGCCGCGTTGGGGCGCTGGGCACAACGAAGACGATGTTTTGTAGGACATTGCCTTGTAGAGGGGTGGCGCTGTTCTGTCTGCTGTCGAGGAGCACTGTTTGCTGCGGGAGGAGTGTCTGGGCCAGAGCGGCTGGAGCGGATCCCAAACTGAGCAGAGCTGCCAGACCAGAAAAGATGAGCTTGCTCGGCAACATCAGCCTTCCTCTCCAAAATGCTGGGACGCCGGCACCTTAGCTAGTTCCATCCAAAAAGCTCTATCGACTTGCCGCAAAAAAAGCTACGCTCTAGAGCAAAATTTCTCCTGGGCACAGAGAGCTTGCAGAAACGCCCTCCTCCTCTCAGGAAGCTGCAAAAAGGTTGTGGGCAAAAATTCTGGACAGCCCAATCGGGGTTGAGGGCAAACAGGCCGACTGGGCTCGAGGGGTTATCCCGGGCAGGCAGCCAGACGGGCAAAGCTGAGCAGAACCGCCCTGGGTGCTGCCCCTTTTCCCAGGAGTTCTGAGCCGCCAACCTGCCCTACAGTTAGCCGGCACCAAGGATGCTCCCCGCCATAGCCGCAGCCTCATTCGCATCTGACCTGATCCTGGCGGTCCTGTTCCCGCTCTTGGTTGAGGCGGGCCACCTGGGCTTCCAGCTCTTGAATGCGGTGCAACAACTGCTCGATCGCCCGTCCCACTGGGTCAGGCATGAGGTGGTGATCTAGGTCGATGCCATGGGCGGGGATGCGGCGTTGATGGGGTGGGATGACCGCTCGACCTGGGATCCCGACCACCGTCATGCCGGGGGCCACATCTTGAATCACCACTGCGTTGGCTCCGATGCGGGCTCTAGCACCGATGCGAACCGGCCCCAGGATCTTCGCCCCTGTGCCCACAATCACCCCATCTTCTAGGGTGGGATGCCGTTTACCTTTGGTCCAAGAGGTGCCCCCCAAGGTAACCCCGTGGTAGAGGGTGACGTCATCGCCAATTTCCGCCGTCTCCCCGATCACCACGCCACAACCATGGTCGATGAAAAAGCGCCGTCCAATCCGGGCTGCCGGGTGAATTTCGATCAACGTAAAGGAGCGAGAAATGAAACTGAGCAAGCGGGCCAGAAAAAAGCAGCGCCGTTTCCACAGCCAATGGGCGATGCGGTGCAGGAAGAGAGCATGTACCCCTGGGTAGGTGAGAAGCACCTCCCAGCGGTTGCGCGCCGCCGGATCCCGCTCGAAGACACAGTCGATGTCTTCCCAGAATTGCTGCCAGAACCCCAGTTTTGGCTCCGGCTTGGCAGAAGAGGGAGAATCACTCCCCCCTGTCTCGGGGCTTTCCACCGCCGACGGCAAGGACTTCGTCCCGCTAACACGAGAGGACTCCGTTAGCATGAATGGCCTCCGGTGAGAAACCTCCACTGCTTCCCCTTCTAGCACTTTTTGTTGTCAGCAGGGGGATCCCCCGCCAAGCTCCAGGATGCCTGTTGACGCTTTTCGTCAAAAGCAGATGAAAATGAGATCACGATAGGAGCCGAATTGGCCTGTCCCCTGTTGTCGCTAAACTGGCTGGCTACCATGCTGGATCCCCTTTTGGAAGAGAAAATCCGCAACCAGGTCCGCACGCACAAGGTGCTGATTTACATGAAGGGCACCCCAGAAATGCCCCTGTGTGGGTTTTCCTACGCCGCCGTTCGCATATTGGATAGCTTGGGCTTCCCCTACACGGCAATTAACGTGCTGGAGGATCCTGAGCTTCGCCAAGGGATCAAAGAGTTTTCCAACTGGCCGACCATTCCGCAGATCTATATTGACGGGGAGTTTGTGGGCGGCTGCGACATCCTCCAAGAGATGCACGCCCGCAACGAGTTGCGTCCCCTGGTCGAGGCGGCTTTTGCCAAGGCCGGCACTCAATCTTAAAGGATCCCATGCTCACCTCGAACCGCCTTCGGCAGCTCTTGGCTGAGAAGCTGCAAGCCCTCTACGTCCACGTGGAGGACGAATCACACCGCCATGCCGGCCATGGGGAACGGCAACAGGGATCCGGGGGGCACTACCGCGTGCAGGTGGTGTCGCCTCTGTTTGCCGGCAAAACTTCTCTGCAACGGCATCGCCTGGTGTACGCCGCCCTGGCCGAGGAGATGGGGCAGAGTATCCATGCTTTGGCGTTGCAAACTTACAGCCCGGAAGAGGTGCCGACAGCCGGGATCCCTCACAATTGGATAGCATAGAGGGCGAAATGGCTGCCCCAGCGGGGTAAGGGAGGAAGTATGGCAGCTCTTTTGGCCACCTGGCTGATGTCGGCCTTGAGCGTGATGATTTTGGCCTGGCTTTTGCCCGGGATCCACGTCTCCGGGTTTGGAGGTGCCTTGGTGGCGGCGCTGGCCATTGGGCTAGTCAACAGCTTGGTGAAGCCGTTTCTGCAGTTGATCACCCTGCCGATTACAATCCTGACGCTAGGTTTGTTTTGGCTGATTTTAAACGGCATCTGCTTAGCCATTGCCGACTTTCGTTTGTCGGCGCCATCGTGCTCTCCATCGTCAGCGGCTTGGTTCAGCGCGTCTTCGAGCAAGCCAGCTAGGCTTGAATTTCTCGTAAACTACCCGGCTCCGACCGCCCCCCCTACATCCCCCCTTGCGGGAGGGAGAGAGGCTGAGACGAGCTGCCCTCCAATGGAGCCGCCGAATCTCCCCGCGTCAGGATTACCGGTGAGAACTCTGTTCCGCTTGGGCGAGCAGCAGCGGCGCCTACCGTTGGGGTCTACGGCCCGCTAACCCAGGTGGGTCTCCCCAGTCGTTGGCTGGAGCACTCCGCGCCGAGTCATGCGAGGCCGAGTCAGTTCCCCTATGCCCCACGGTACTGGGCAGCTTCAAAGACCAAAACCTTGAACCTGCGTCTTTAGGGCCTACGGCCCGCCAAAGGCGAACCGCGCAGCGGTAGGACGGGGCTTTGGACCCATTTTTTGGGGTAACAAGCTGGAGAAACGGTTCTCAGGCCCGCGCTTTGGGAGTGACCTCTGGGATGGTGGGACGGGATCCCGTTTGGGCCGTCTCTTGAACATGGCTCGCCTTGGCCGTCCCATTGCTGCTAGGGCGGCTTTGCGAGGTGCGCTCCTTTTGGGATCCTGCCGACGGGACAGCTCCCTCAGCCTTCCTGGCCGTGGTGCTGGCTTTTGCCTGCGCCTTGCCGGTTGAGCGACCCTTCCCTTTGGCGGAGGAACCCAGCAACTCCAGCGCCATCTCCAGCGTCACGGCTTCCGGGGAGAGATCTTTGGGCAGTGAGGCGTTTACCTTGCCGTGCTTGACATACAGACCATAGGGGCCGTCGTGCAAGGTGACCGGCTCGCCATCCTCAGGATGGGATCCCAGCTCGCGCAGGGGCTTGGCCGGGCCGCGCCCACGGCCTTTTTTGGGCTGGGCCAGCAGCTCTAGCGCCCGCTCTAGGCTGATGGTCAGCACATCCTCATCGGCAGGCAGCGAGCGGAAATCCCCGTCGCAGACCACGTAGGGGCCGAAGCGGCCAATGCCGGCCTGCACCTTTTTCCCCGATTCCGGGTGCTCCCCCAACGTGCGGGGCAGGCTGAGCAGCCCCAGGGCAATCTCAGGGGTGACCTGCTCCGGCTTCAGCCCTTTGGGCAGGGAGGTGCGCTTGGGCTTTTTGTTCTCCTCCGACACCTCTCCCAACTGCACATAGGGGCCGTAGGGACCCTGGGGAATTACGTAGACCGGCTCTTGGGTTTCCGGGTGGAAGGCGATGGGCTTGGGACCTTCCTGCTTGCGCCGGATGAGCTCCTCGATGTGTTCGGCGCTGAGATCGGCGGGGGGAATATCCTCCGGCAGGTTGGCGCGCACCTCTCCTGATTCAGTCTCTACCGACACATAGGGGCCGTAGGGGCCGATGCCGATCTTGACGGGCAGGTTCTCCAGGTAAATGGAGCGGGCCAGGCCGGAGTCGATTTCCAACTCGCGCGCCTTCACCTGGCCTTCTAGGCCCTGCTCGCCCAGGAAGAAATGGCGCAAGTAGGGCAACCAGTCTGCCTGGCCAGAAGCGATGTCATCGAGGGTTTGCTCCATCTCGGCAGTGAAGCGGGTGTTCACCAGGTTGGGAAAGTATTTTTCCAGCAGCTCGGTCACCGCAAAGGCGGTGTAGGTGGGCACGAGGGCGTTCCCCATCGACCTGACGTAGCCGCGGCTCATGATGGTGTTCAGGATGGTGGCGTAGGTGCTGGGGCGGCCAATGCCCTCGCTTTCCAACACCTTGACCAAGGATGCTTCCGTATAGCGAGGCGGCGGCTGGGTTTCGTGGCCCACCGGCTCCAACTGCAGGCAGCTCAAGGGATCCCCCTGCCGCAACAGGGGCAGATGCACTTCCCGATCTTCCAAAGCCGCCTCTGGGTCGTCGGATCCCTCCACATAGGCGCGGAAGAAGCCGGGAAAGTCAATGCGCTTGCCGCTGGCCCGAAACACCGCATCGTCCACCGCGATGAGCACGATGGTGTGGGTCTGCCGCGCCTCGGCCATTTGGCTGGCGACAGTGCGCTTCCAGATCAGGTCGTAGAGGGCCAGCTCCTGCCCTGTGAGGGGGGTTTGGCTGGGCAGGCGAAACTCCGAGCCGGCGGGACGAATGGCCTCGTGGGCTTCTTGCGCCCCTTTGGTTTTGGTGGTGTACTGCCGAGGTTCGGGGCTGAGGTACTCCTTGCCGTACATCGACTCCACGCAGGCGCGGGCGGCGCGGATGGCCTGTTCCGACAGGTGTACCGAGTCGGTGCGCATGTAGGTGATGTAGCCCTCTTCGTAGAGCTTTTGGGCGATGCGCATCGTCTGCTGAGCCGACAGGCGCAGCTTGCGGTTGGCCTCCTGTTGCAGCGTGGAAGTGGTGAAGGGAGGGGCGGGCTTGCGGGTGGAGGGGCGTTCTTCGACCGAGCTGACGACCCAAGCTTTCCCCAGCAGGCGATCCCGTAGGGCCTCGGCCTGGGCTTGATCCAACAGCACCACATCCCGTCCGGCTATGAGCTGCCCGGTGCTGGGATCGAAGTCTTGCCCGCTGGCCAGACGTTTGCCGCCCAGGCTCACCAGCTCTGCCGGGAAAGAGGCCGCTTGGCTTGCTGTCCTCGGTTGCAAATCCGCTTTCAGATCCCAGTAGGTGGCTTTTTTAAAGGCGCGACGCTCCCGCTCCCGATCCACCAAGAGCTTCACCGCCACCGACTGCACCCGACCTGCCGAGAGTTTGGGGGCAATTTTTTTCCACAGCAGCGGCGACAGAGTGTAACCCACCAGGCGATCCAAGATGCGGCGCGTCTCTTGGGCCCGCACCAGTTGCTCGTCCACCTCACGGCAATTTTGCAGCGCCTCCTGAATGGCCTCGCGGGTGATCTCGTGGAACACCATGCGGCGGGTGGGCACCTTGGGCTGCAGCACCTGTTGCAGGTGCCAACTGATACTTTCCCCCTCCCGGTCTTCGTCAGTGGCCAGAATTAGCTCGTCGGCTTTCTTAAGCGCCTCCTTCAGCTGTTTGACTACCTTTCTTTTGTCCTTGGGGATCACGTAGAGAGGCTCGAAGTTGGCGTGGACATTGACCCCGAGACGGCTCCACTCTTCTCCCTTCACCTCTTCGGGAATGTCAGAGGCCGACTCCGGCAGATCGCGTACATGTCCCATCGAGGCTTGCACCTCATAGCCGGCGGGCAAGAAGCCGCGGATGGTACGGGCTTTGGTGGGAGATTCGACAATGACCAGCTTGGGCATGATGATGTTGACTAGAAGGAATCGACTGAAGGTGGTGAGCCTCCCGACCCAGGGGTGCGGCGGATCGGCGCCCACAATCGGGTCTACCTATGGATCTATCGCTACTTCTTCTGGAGCCTAGCAAGTCTGCTTGTGCTTGGCTAGCGATCCTGGGCGGTTGACCTGGGCAGTCTGCTCCTATTCGACCTCTTAGCACAACCATGAAGCTGCATCACTTTTCCATTCGCACCGCCGATATTTTTCGCTCCATCGCCTTTTACGAGGGTCTGGGCTTTGTGGTGGAAGAACGGTTTACCGCTGGGATCACCTTAGCCTGCTGGATGCTCAGCCCCTGGGGTCGCCTGGAGCTGATGCAGGTGCCGCAGCCCCATCCTGCGCCGGATCCTTTCGGGGATCCCCACTATGTGGGCTACTACCATCCCTCTTTGGAGATCGGCCCTGAATGGGGATCCCTGGCCGACTATCTACAGCATCTGGAGGCACAGGTGCCCCTTACCTTGCTGTTGCCGCCGCAGTGCCAGCAAATTGGCGGCCAAGTCTATGAGGTGGCGTTCATCGCCGATCCCGATGGCCTGCCGATCGAACTCATCCGCCCCCAGGGATGCCCAGGATCAGAATAAGGTTTGCCCCGACGCAGGGATCCAGGAGATATCTCCTCAATTGACGGAACGGGTGGAGGCGGTCGCTCTCTCTAGCTGGGCTGGCCCTTAAGGATCCCAGCGCTAGAGGCGTTCCTTGATGGGCCAGCCAAAGTGGCAGGGGCAGAACCAGCGCCCAGTCCGGCGCCTGCGCCGAGAAGCGGATCAGATCATGGGGCCCAAGGGTCAAGACAATCCCAAAGTAACGCCTAGAAAGGTAGCTGATACATTTACGCTGAACACTGCTGAACATCACTGTTCAACTATGCAGCGATAGCATTCTGCTTGTTTCCATTCGCGTTAGCGGGACGGAGTCCAAACAGAATGGCGGTATCCCGCAAAGCTTTGAGTAGAATACCCAAAGCGCAGTTTCCGTGTCGTCTTACTACCAATTTTCTGCTTTGCTTTGGCTGCCATGTTGGCAGACTCGAAAGTAAACAGAAAGATCAACTGGTAGTAATCCGTACTGAACATATTATACATTATTTTCAGTATAGTTGAGCTTATTATTGACTAGAGTCATGCTCCTCCTCTGCGGGGGCTAGGGGGGACTGGGTTGCCGGCGGGCCGTAGGCTTCACCCAGATCCGGGGATCCCTCTGCTTCCAGGCTCTCGAGAGCGGACAGTTCTGCCGTCGCCTCCTCGGGCGAGGCCAGGATCCCTTGCAAATCTATCAGGCTGCCGTTGAAATGGTCGGCAAAGCGGCGGGCCACCTCCGCCAGCTCGTGGGCAAGGTGGTAGGAGGAAGGCTTTGCCGCTTGCGCTGGCGGGATGGAGTTCTCGCCAGGGGTCTCTGGCTCAGCAGGAGGAGGTTGCCCGACTCTACCGTAGCTTTGGGATCCCGCCTTGGGAGATGGCGATAAGTCTTTGGGGAGGTTGTCGCCCCTGGGGGTTCGGCTCTGCAACTTTGCAGGGGCGAGGGGTGGAGCCTTTTCGCGACCTGAGGTTTCGCCAGCACTCCCCTCACGATGGCGGGACGAAGGTCCCTGCTGCACCACCAAATTTAGCCGCACCGGGCGCTGCAGCAGGTTGTGGAGCGCAGAGCAGAGCTCGGCTTCTTTGCTGCGCACCTTGTCCACTAAGCCCTTATTGGGAAAAGCAAGGGTAATCTCTAAGGTCTCCGTCCCGTCAGAGCCAACGAGAGACTCCTGCTGCAAATAGCCGGATGCCAATAGGCCTCTGGTGATGGGGCGAAGGTTTTCAAGAAACTCCTCCCACCGGGGCCGCAGCAGCTTGAGGGGATGCGGATCTTTCGCTTTTTCCGGGCTGGCCGGCTTCTCCCGACTTGGCTTTGCCGTTTGCGACGGCGGGAGGGATCCCCCTGTTGCAGCAGGGGAAGGGGCTGGGGTCTCTGGAAGGGTTGTCGTAGGAGCTGTCAGCTCCTCGCTGGCTGGGACGGTGGGGCTAGGGGTCTTTCCGACCGTTGGCGGGCCGACGGCTGGGAGCGGCTCTCCGCCTTTGGCCTCTATTGACGGCAGCGGGACGGCACTCTGGCGAAGCTGGCCCAGCAGATCCAGCAGGGCGATCTCCAACCAAAGCTGGGGTTGCCCGCTCTGGCGAATTTGCGGCTCGCACTGGCGCAGGTGGCTCTGGGCCACCAGCAGCATCTCCACCGAGTAGCGAGGAGCCCGCTGCTGCAGAGCTGCCCAGGTGGGATCCGTTACGGCCGCCAACTGCCGCTGTTGGGGGGCCGTCTTGGCCAGCAGCAGATCCCGGTAAAAAACCACCAGGCTCTGCAGCACCACCAGGGGCTCTCTGCCCCGCTCCAGCAATTGTCGCGTCTGGGCCAGCACCGCCTGCACATCCTGAGCCAGCAACGCATCGGTCAAATCCAAAAGCTGCCGCTCCGGGATCCCGCCCACCAAGTCCCATACGGCTTCTGGGGTGATGGATCCCTCCAGCAAGCTGAGCTGATCCAACAGGCGCTCGGCGTCCCGCAGCCCGCCCTGGGCCAGTTGGGCCACCAGGTGCAAGGCTTCTGGTGCAATGGGGATCCCTTCCTGGGCGGCGATCTGGCCCAGGTGGGCCACCATGTCGTCGAGGGGGATGCGGCGGAAGTCAAACCGCTGACAGCGGGAAACGATGGTGGGCAGAACCCGCTGGGGGTCGGTGGTGGCCAGCACAAACACCACGCGAGGAGGCGGCTCTTCCAGCGTCTTCAGCAACGCGTTGAAGGCGGCATTGCTGAGCATGTGGCACTCGTCGATGACATAGACCTTGTAGCGGCTATTTACCGGCGCAAATTGGGCCCGCTCGATCAGCTCGCGGATGTTGTCCACGCCGGTGTTGCTGGCCGCGTCGATCTCAATCACGTCCAAAGAAGAGCCGGCGGTGATGGCGCGGCACTGGCTGCATACCTGACAGGGATCCGGCGTTGGCCCCTGCTCGCAATTTAAAGACTTGGCCAAGATGCGGGCGCTGGAGGTTTTTCCGGTGCCCCGCGGCCCACAGAACAAGTAGGCCGGCGCCACCCGCCCCAGCCGGATGGCATTGGCCAAAGTCTGCACGACTGCCCCTTGGCCCACCACCTCGGCAAAGCGCTGCGGGCGGTATTTCAAATGAAGGGGTTCGTACTTGCCAGCAACGGCCATTTTTTCGAGCTCTCCAGTCGCCTTGCAAGCGCGCCCCCGCCGAAACCGCTCTTGCTGGGCAATGCTGAGGCATCCCAGGGGGGCTCCCCTATTCTGGCTTCTCCCTTTGTCCCTCAAGAGCGATACTGGGCCTGGGAGGAGATGTCGCTCCCTGGGCGGGCAGAGCTTTGGGATCCCGGCGGCGCAGCGGAGGGATCTGCGGCAATTGCACCTTCCAGCCGGGGGCATCCAGTTGATCCACGTGCTGCAGCCGGTAGCTGAGCTGGTACAGTTCCCTCTTGAGCCGGCGATTTTCTGCCTGCATGGCGGCGATGCGCTCGCGGATGGGCTGCAGGCGGGCCTGAAGTTTGCGCCGGTAGAGCTCCGGCAGCTCCTGGAGCATCTGCTCCAACACCTGCTTTTCTTGGTAGAGCTGCTCGATCTCGGCCTCGTAGCTGCGAATTTGCCGCTGTTGCTTTTCTTGGCGCAGCTCCAACAGGTCGATCTGGCTCTGCAGCAGGCGGTTGCGCTCCCGCAAAAGCTGGATCTCCCGCTCCCGCGCCGCCAGCGCTGAGGTCCACAAAGACTCTCTCCCGCTGCCACAAAGTGCTTCCTGCATCGCCTCTTTCTCGATCCATCCAGACATAGCTGCAAAGAAAGGGATCCCTCCCCCGTCACTCTATCCGGCTCGGCGGGGTGGGGCAAATGGCCCCTCCTTCTCTGGGGTGAGCCCCCAGGGCTTGCCTAACCTGGGCTTCCAGCTGCGCCAGGGATCCGGAATTGTCCAGCACTACATGGGCGCGACGGGCCTTTTCTTCTAGGGGCCACTGGCTGGCCAGGCGCGCCTCGATTTCTGCCGCCGTCAGCAGATCCCGCTGCGCCAGCCGCTGCCGCTGCTGCTCCGGGGTACAGGTCACCACCCAGATCTCGCTGGCCCAGTTTTCCATGTGGGCCTCAAACAGGAGCGGGATCATCAGGCAAACGGTGGGATGGCCTTCCCCGTGAGGACATTGGCAACTGGGTCGAGCCTCAGTCGCTTCCTCAGGCGGCGCAGATGCCCCGTGGGCCTCGAGAAACTCCCGCAGCCGCGCTTTGACAAAAGGATGGATCTGGGCTTCCAGCCAGGCCCGCTCGGCGGCATCGGCAAAGACAATCCGCCCCAACTGGCGGCGATCCAGCGCTCCAGAGGGATCCTGGATGGCCCGGCCGTAGCGCTGCAGCACCCGCTCGCGGATGGGGGATCCCACCGCTAGGGCTTGCCGCGCCATCTGATCTGCATCGGCCACCGGGATCCCGTGCCGTTCCAAGATGCGGGCCACCGTGGATTTGCCTGTGGCTATGCCGCCCGTCAGGCCGATGATTCTCATGGGAGCTGGGTGATTTCAAATGAGTTGGAGACAGGCCCAAGCGCTCCGCGCCGGCCCTCACCCCCAGCCCCTCTCCCAGAGGGAGAGGGGAGATCCCCTTCAAGGCGAGGCCCTTTGGGCAGAGGGTGGGGAAAGGCAAGGTTCTGTTAAGAGACTATACTCAAAGCCTTCCACCAAGGCCCGGCAGGAGGCTTCGATGATGTTGGTGGAAACTCCCACCGTGGTCCAACGGCGGTGGCCGTCGCTAAACTCCACCAGCACCCGCGTCTTGGCCGAGGTGCCGGCCCGCCCGTCCAAGATGCGCACCTTGTAGTCGGCCAGGTGAATGGCCTCCAGTTGCGGGTAAAACTCCAGCAAGGCTTTGCGCAGCGCCCCATCCAAAGCCGCCACCGGCCCATTGCCTTCCGCTGCCGTCACCCGCGTCTGCCCCCGCACCGCAATCTTCACCGCCGCCAAGGACTGCACCTCCGTTGCCTCGCCGCTGGGATCCCAGTCTTTGCTGCTCCAGTCGGAGCGGGTGGTAGCGCTGACATGGAAGCTGAGCACCTCAAACGGATGCGAGCGCTGCCCCAACAGCTCCCGCACCAAGAGCTCAAAGCTGGCCTCAGCGGCCTCAAACTGGTAGCCCTGCAGCTCCAAGGTCTTCAGCCGCTCTAGGATCAAGCGGGCCTGGGGATCCGACTTGTCCAGCCGGATCCCGAACTCGGCCACCTTGCTGAGGATATTGCTCAGCCCCGCCTGTTCCGAGACGACGATGCGCCGGCAGTTGCCCACCTGCTCCGGAGCAATGTGCTCGTAGGTAAGAGGGTTTTTCTGAACAGCGCTGACATGGATCCCACCCTTGTGGGCAAAGGCGGATCGGCCCACGAAAGGAGCATGGTCGTCCGGGGCCAGGTTGACCACCTCACTGATGGCGCGGGAGATCTCTGTTAGGTGTTGCAGCTTTCCCTCGGGCAGACAGCGGTAGCCTAGCTTGAGTTGTAAGTTGGGGATAACGCTGCACAGGTCGGCATTGCCACAGCGCTCCCCGTAGCCGTTGATGGTGCCCTGCACCATGCGCGCCCCCGACTGTACTGCCGCCAGGGCATTGGCCACAGCAGTGCCAGAGTCGTTGTGGGTGTGGATCCCCAAGGGCAAATGCCCCAGGTGATGGGATTCGGCCAAGACGGCTGCCGTGATGGCGGCGATCTCGTGGGGCAGGGATCCGCCGTTGGTATCGCAGAGAACCAGCCACTCCGCCCCTGCCTCGGCAGCCGCCACGAGGGTTTGCAGGGCGTAGTCGGGGTTGTGGCGGTAGGCGTCGAACCAGTGCTCGGCATCGTAGATCACCCGCCGCCCTTGGGAGCGCAAATAGGCGATGGTGTCGCGGATCATGGCCAGGTTTTCCTGCAGCGTGGTGCCCAGCCCCTCCGTAACATGCAGATCCCAAGACTTGCCAAAAACCGTCACGTAGCGGGTTCCCGCCGCCAAGATGGCCTGCAGCAGGGGGTCATCGGCTGCCCGCCGCCCCGGCTTGCGGGTGGAGCAAAAGGCCACCAGCTCCGCCTGCTCCAGCGGCTCTTCCCGCAGTTGCCAGAAAAATTGTCCATCTTTGGGATTGGCCCCCGGCCAGCCCCCCTCAATAAAGGGGATCCCCAGCCGATCCAGCAGCTTGGCAATCTGCACCTTATCTGGCACCGACAGCGACAGCCCCTCCCGCTGCGCCCCATCCCGCAGCGTGGTGTCGTAGAGGGTGATGGCGACCGGAGAATCTGCTTCAGTCTTCATACCGCATCAACTTTTTGTAAAAGGCGGTGGTGAAATCCGGCGGCTGCCCCCGCTGCACCAGCGCTACCACGTCGATGAGGTAGTCCACAAACTCGTAGTTGACGATGGAGAGCTGGTAAGTGAGCTCGGCATCCTGATCGAAGACCACCTGCACCACGGTCAGATCTGCGGGCAACAGCGACGTGTGCCAACTGGCCAGGAAACGCACGGGCTTGTCTCCCTCGATGGCCCTCTGTCCTTCCAGGCTGCCTTTTTTGTAAAGGCCCACGGCCAGGGGCAGGTACTGCCGGCGGGCAACCGCGTAATAGGGCTGATAGACGGACACTTCCGACGGGCCGGCGGGTTCGAGCTGCAGAGCCATGGCGTGTCAAGGGAAGAAAACGGTTAAGGACGGCAACAACCCCAACTGCAATCCAGCCTACCGCCTCGACGACTTGCTGGTCTAAGGGTTAGGGGCTCTAGGAGGGATCCGGCACCTTCTTTGGGAGAAAAGCGTTGGAAAGTCGAGAAGCTCTGCGGAAGAATAGGAGAAGTAAAGAGGGGATCCCCCCAAGCGACTCCCTCTTCGGCATGTCCTGGACCCATGGACACCAACCAAGACAGGAACATCCCTTCCCCCGCCCCAGCTCTGGCGACGGAGTGGGATCCCGTGCTGCAGCAAAAGTTTGAGCAGCTTGCCCAGATCTTGGCCAAGATGGGGCGGGTCTTGGTGGCCTACTCAGGCGGGGTGGATAGCAGCCTGGTGGCCAAGCTGGCCTGGGATCAGTTGGGGGAGGGGGCCCTGGCCGTCACTGCCGCCTCCCCTGCCCTTTTGCCCGAAGATCTGGAGGAGGCCATCTGGCAAGCCCAATCCATCGGCATCCGCCACCAGATCGTCGAGACCCAGGAGCTGCAGGATCCCCGCTACGCCGCCAACCCCGCTAACCGCTGCTACTTCTGCAAAAGCCACTTGCATGACCTGCTGTGCCGGCTGGCGCAAGCCCAAGGATACGACTACGTGGTGGATGGCCTCAACGCCGACGATCTGGCCGACTACCGGCCGGGAGTGCAGGCAGCTCGAGAGCGGGGCGTGCGTTCCCCCCTGGCGGAGGTGGGGATGAGCAAGCTGGAGGTGCGGCAACTGTCTCGCCATCTGGGCCTGCCCTGGTGGGATAAGCCGGCTCAGCCCTGCCTCAGCTCCCGCTTTCCCTATGGCGAGGCCATCACTGCCGAGAAGCTGGGCCGAGTGGGGGCGGCAGAGCGCTATTTGCGCAGCTTGGGCTGGCACCAGGTGCGGGTGCGCTCCGAGAAAGATACTGCTCGCATCGAACTGCCCCCTCACCAGATCCGAGAGTTTGTGCAAAAAACCGATCTGGAAGCGCTGGTCAGGGCTCTGCAATCCTTCGGCTACCTCTACGTCAGTCTCGATTTGGAGGGCTACCGCAGCGGCAAGCTCAACCGCGCCCTCAACCCGCCCCCGCCGACAACGGGCTGAGCCAGCCCGGGGGCTTGGGCTGAAGTTTTGCGCAGGTTTGGGGGAGTATGAAAGGGTTTTGGTGGCTCTGGCTTTGCTTGGGGGTGTTTGGCCTGGCAACGGCTGCTCCTGCCTCAGCCCAGAAAGACCAGGTGGCAGCCGCTCAGCCTGGGGATACGAGTGCCCCCGATACCCTTGCGGATCGCACGTTACGGCTGCGCTCCGACCGCCAAACCTTCGACCAACGGGCGCAGGTTTTCCAGGCGGAAGGAAATGTGGAGATGCGGCTGGGCCGCTCTGTGCTGCGGGCAGACCGCCTGCGCATCGAGCTGCAACAGCGGCGAGCCGTGGCCGAGGGCAATGTCTCGGTGGAGCTGCATCGGCAGCGCATCCAGGGATCCCGCCTGGAATACGACTTTGAGCGGGAGCAGGGAGTTTTGGAAGAGGCCTTCGGGCAGGTGGATATCGGCCAGTTGCAGGCCGCCGGATCCCCGGCAGCGGCCCTCTCGCCGCAGCGGCTGGTGCGCTTTCGCGCCGTTCGCATCCGCTTCGCTGCCAACAACTGGGAAGGAGAGCAAGTGCAGTTGACCAACGACCCGCTAGATCCGCCAGAGCTGGAGATTCGCAGCCCGCGAGTGACCTCCGCCCTGCAGCCGGATGGTTCCAGCCTGCTGATGGCCGAGGCGGGGCAACTGGTTTTCGACCAGGTCTTTCTTTTGCCCCTGCCCATTCGGCTGCGTCTTGACTCCTTCAACCGTCAGCCTCCGGTCAGCCTTTTTTACGATGACTTCGACCGGGAAGAACTGCGGCGCGGCCTGATCCTGCAAGCCAACATCGAGCTGCTGCAGGATCCCAACCTCAGCTTGGTGCTCTCCCCCCAACTGTATCCGCAGCGCCTCTGGGGGAGCCTCCAAGGGATCCGCGATGGGGTTGGGCTGCGGACGGATTTTCGTTGGCGGCAACCGGAAGCCAATGCCCAAACCTCGCTGTTTGCCGAGCTGCGCGGGATCGTCTTCGAGGAATTTGCTCGGCGCTTGCGGGCGCAGGTCGAACACCGCGTTACCACCGGCGACGGCGGCCAAGTCACCTACACCTATGCTTATCGGGAGCGTTTTTTCAGCGGGCGGCTGGGGTTTCAGATCGTGGAAAATCGCTTCGGTGTCAGCTACAACTCGCCCACCCTCCTTCTCGGCGACACCGGCTTGAATTTCAGCTACCGCATAGCCGCCGACTCCATCGACGCCCTAGGACAACTCGGCGACATCGACACCGATCCCGATCTAGCCCTGGCCAAGACCACCGACCGCATCCAGCTCACCCGACTGCAACTGGGGGCAACCGTGAGCCGCTCCTTTCCCATTTGGCGGCCCCCCAAGACGGCAGCAGATCCCCCACCCCGCTTTTCCGCTTTGCCCATCGAACAGGGAATCTGGCTCAACACCGGCCTCAGCAGCAGCCAGTCGTTCTACTCCAATGGCCGTGCCCAAAGCTATACTGCCGGCAGCATTGGCCTCGACGCGGTAATCGGGGCTTTCGTGGCCGATACCTTCGACTACACCAACCTGAGGGTGACCTACTCCAATGGCTTTTTGGCGGGGGCCTCGCCGTTTTTGTTCGACCGCATCACCACGCGGGAGCAGCTTGTTCTGGGCTTTTTACAGCAACTGTACGGCCCGCTGCGGGTGGGGGCCGAAACCACACTGGATCTCCAATCCGGCCAGCAGGTGGATACCACCTATCGCCTGGGTTACGACCGCCGCACCTATGGATTTAGCTTGCAATACAATCCGGTGCGTCAGTCGGGGGCGCTGGAGCTGCGGGTGGAGGGCCTGAACTGGGATCCCCGCCAGTCCTCGCCGAAGCCGACGACCGGAGCGAGCCTCCACGAGCCGTGATCCCCAAACTCCCAAGGGGACTCAAAATGTAATCTTAACTACTGCTCTGCGGAGATTCTCTGTGAGAAATTGCCTCGCCGCAGGGAGAAATTTCAATCCAAATCCCTCCTGATTTGAAGGGCCATTCTGAAAAATCAAAACTGTAAGATAAAATACAGAAATTACTTTTCCAGGATTCATTTTTGCTGGTTGGGATCGCCGTATCAAAGGCTACTGCAGCGATCCCCAGGCGGTGTTAGGGTAGATAATAGGCTGAGCAGAGTGGGCTGGTGATCTAATTATGCAAACACTTGATGCGATCCCCGACAAAAAACGAGTAGAGCGAATAACCTGTAGCTACATCAACGCGACCAGCTCCGTTCAGGTGGTTCGCATCACAAATATCGAGAACTGGTACTTTGAGCGGGTGGTCTTCCCAGGGCAGCGGCTGCTGTTTGAGGCAGTGCTGGGAGCCAAACTGGAGATCCACACGGGCATGATGGCCAGCTCCATCCTGACGGATATCATCCCTTGCGAAAAGCTGCGCGTGCGAGAGACGGAGCCGGTGACGGTGGGCGCCTAGATGCCCCGAGGCCAGCGGTGTGGACTAGGTCTCGCGACCTTGCTCCTTTCTCTCCTCTCTTTCCGGGCTAGGGGAAGGTTGGGGTGAGGGGCGAGGCTTGGGCGGCAGTGGGATCTCAAGGAAACGGGCGCTCAACCGCACCGGGCTGATCTCGCGCCGTTGCGGCGGCCACGGGATCCCCAGCCAACGGGCCGTGAGCTCCAGCAGGCTGGGGGGCGGTGTGGGAGTAGGGGTGGGCGTTGGTGGTGGGGTGGGGTACAGATCCAAGCGCGGCGGACGGGGGGTGCTGACCCGAAAAGCATCGGGGGGAGGTTGGGTCAGCGGCACATTGGGATCCCCGCACCCCAGCAGGCCCAGCCCCAGCAGGATGTACAGCGTTGCGGTGCCTCTGCTTCTCATGAACAAGCTGCCGAGCATCGACACCAGACTATCACCGGGATCCCAGGGCTCTGAGCTGGGTTTGCAGATCTGCTTCCAGGGCAGATAGCTCGCGAGCTATGGCTGCGTAGCGGTTGGCAGTCAAGTTTTTGGCGATAAATTGCTCCAGCAGTTGCTGATCCCGGGCAACCATCTGGTTAAAGTACTGCTCTACGGGAACCCGTGGGTCTTCGATCAAGGCTCTGCACATCTGCAAAGCCGTGATCAACTGGGCCCGCACCTGCAAAAAGAGCGACTGGATATACCGCTGCTCGGCCTCGCTCAGTTGGCGAAAATCTCGCCAATACTGGCCCCCCTCCAGCGATTGTTGGAGCTCTTGCACCCAGCGGTTGTACTCTTTTACCTTGCGGGCGAGATCGCTGGCAAACTCCATGATCTTGGGAGGGCTATTTAGGAGGTGGGCCTCCTGCCAGCGCTGGCGAATGCGGCGCAGGCTCTGCTGCAGCTCCAAGCTGGCCCAGAGGAGCCCCAGCAAAACCACCGCCAGCAACACGACGGCCACTGTATACAGTAGCCAATAGCCGGGATCCCGCATCCCCAAAAAGATCACCAGGGCAACCACCAACAGGCAGAGGGCCAGCATAACCCAGAAGCGCAGTTGTTGTTGTTGCAGACGCAGGTACCCTTCCCTCAGGCCAAATGCTTCACAGCAAGCCTCCAGATCCGCATCCATGATCTGGCGAAACTCCTCTAGAGAGATTGGTTCGGCAGTGATCATCGAAGACCCTCGCAACGCAATCTGGGTTGAAGTCCAGGCCGTTAGGATTTGCCCTGCCAATTCCGCGCGGCTTCCGTACTCTCCTCCAGCGGCTCCAGCACCTCGCTGGCTGGAACCACCATCAACCCATAGCCCCCTTCGCGACAAAAATCGACGATCTCCTGAGTATCAAAGCGCTCGGCCAGCGGCTTGGGCAGCCCCTGCTGGGCCAGCCTTTGGGCATATTTTTTCGCCCCAAAGGCGCTCTCAAACGCAATGACAATGTCCTGCCCCCCGATCTGGCGTGTGCAGATCCCCTCTTGGCCATTGGCTTGGTAAAGCAGCACGATGACCTGGGAAGGCAAGTCTTCCGGGCTAGCCCAAGCCAACTCCTTCTCAGCCTGGGATCCGCCGCCGAGCAACACATCCCGCGCCTCGTTGAGCCGTGCCAGTTGCGCCTCCAGCAAGGGCCTTTGCCGTTCGTCCTCCAGCTCCAAGAGGGCGGCACTGAGGGTTTGATATTCTCGAAACCACTTCCTCCGGATCTCCCGTTCGCTGGCATCCGGCGGCAGGTTGAGAACTTGGAGGGCCTCGGCGGTGTCCATCGACAGCCTCTGCTCGGATTGAGAGGAACGTCACTGTCCACAGTCTAGACTAACCGCTCTGGGAGCTTTGAGAGGGGGACTCTTCCAGGGATCCCCGCTCCTTGGCGCTGTCAGCCGGTCGTTGGGTAGGAAGCCGAACTGCTGAGCAATTCCCCTTGCACCACGTTCGAGATGCCGCCAGCGGGGTGGGCAGATATCGGGCTTGGCCAACTGGATAGGCAAATCGGGCAGAGCAGCAAAGGATGGTGTGGCACAGCAAGTGGGGGTTGCCTGCCAGCAGCTACTGCAAGTTGTGAAAGAATCGCCGCTCTCCCCCTGCGTGGGAGCAAGCCGGCAGGGCTGCGGACAACGTCAAGGTTAATTCTCAGTTAAGAAAAAAGCCGTTGCGGGGTGTAATCCCGCTGCATCTATGAGAAGATGGTAAAGCTGTGCTTTTTGTTCGCACGGCTTCGGTAGTCTATCTGGCCAATTAGGGGATAGTATGCTGCACACACTATCTGGCCAATTAGGGGATAGGTCTCTGGCTCTGATCGGGATCCACTGCATCCTAGAGCTTTACGACTGCCCGGCCAAACTTCTGGATGATGTTTCCCTGGTGCAACAGGCCTTGCGGGAGGCAGCAAGACGCTCCAACTCCACCCTCTTGGGCGAGCTTTGCCATCCGTTTGAGCCACAGGGGATCACGGCTCTGGCCCTTTTGGGAGAATCCCATATCTCCATTCACACTTGGCCCGAAGCGGGCTATGCAGCGGTGGATGTGTTCACCTGTGGTCGCCACACGCGGCCCGAAGCAGCCTGTGAATACTTGATCCAGGTGTTTCAAGCGCGGCGGTATTCGCTGCGCAAGCTACCTCGCCGAACCACGGATGCGGCACCCATTGAAGAGATGGCGGATTTTCCCGAAGCGCTAAGCTGTGAAACGGCCGGACGAAGGCGCTGAGATCCCGCCACTTTTTGTCAGGTGTCCTATGAACACCCCAAAGAGCTTCTTCTGGGCGCAGGAGTACTTCACCCCCTGGGACTACACTGCCCGTGCCATCACGCGCATTCTGGCCTACCGAAAAACCCGTTTTCAGGAGATGCTGATCGCCGAGACGGGAGCCTATGGCAAGGGCCTGATGCTGGATGGCCACTGGCAGTCCACCACGGCGGACGAATTCCTGTACCACGAGGCTCTGGTTCATCCGGCCCTGGTGCAGGTCGTCCAGGCGGGTGGGATCCCGCGGCGAGTGTTGATATTGGGTGGTGCGGAAGGGGCGACGCTGCGGGAGGTGCTGCGCTGGCGCTCGGTGGAGCAAGTGGTGATGGTGGATATCGACGGGGAGGTGGTGGAAGCCTGTCGAGAGCATCTGCCGGAAATGCACCAAGGATCCTTTGCGGATCCGCGGGCAGAGGTGGTGATCGCCGACGCCTTGGACTTTCTTGGCCAGACGGAGCCGATCTGGGACGCGATCCTTTCCGATCTGTCGGATCCCGTTGAGGCCGGCCCGGCCTACCGCCTCTTTACCCAGGAGTTTTTCCGCCAGGTTCGCTCCAAGTTGCAGACCGCTGGGGCTTTTGTCATCCAAGCTGGGCCGACGGGTCCAGTGGAGTTGTGGCAGCACACTCGCATCGTTCACACCTTGAAAACGGTGTTTGCTGCTGTGCAGCCCTACGCTATCTACGCCCCCACCTACGGCGGGCCGCTGGGGTTTGCCCTGGCAGCCCAGGATCCCATCTCTTCCAGGCCGGAGCCCGAACAGGTCGACCAGATCCTGGCCCAACACCTGGATCCCGACCGCGGAGCGCTGCGCTTCATCGATGGCATCACCCTCCTGGGACTCTACCAGGTTCCCGCCCACCTGCGCCGTGCCATTGCTGCTGAGACCACCGTCTACACCCTGGCCAACCCTCCTCAGGTCGAGTAATCTGGCGGCCCAATCCGCGATTAAAAGTGGGATCCCAGGGTATTTGTCTTCGGTGCCATAACTTGGTAGATTCGTGAGCAGCCGAATTTTGCTTCCCCGATGAAAGTCCTGGTTATTGGTGGTGACGGATACTGCGGCTGGGCAACGGCCCTACACCTGTCCAACAGGGGCTATGAGGTGGCCATTCTCGATTCCTACGTGCGCCGCCTCTGGGATCTGCAGCTAGGGGTTTCTACCCTGACGCCCATTGCCCAGCTCGAGCAGCGGGTGGATCGCTGGAAGGGGCTGACCGGCAAGGATATTCCCATTTTCGTTTGCGACGTCACCAACTACGAGGCCCTCATTTCTTGCATGCGTCGCTTTGAGCCGGAGGCCATCGTCCACTTTGGCGAGCAGCGCTCTGCTCCCTACTCGATGATTAGCCGCGAACATGCGGTGATGACCCAGGTCAACAACGTGGTGGGCACCCTGAACATCCTCTACGCCATCAAGGAGGAGTTTCCCGACTGCCACCTGGTGAAGCTGGGCACCATGGGCGAGTATGGCACCCCCAACATCGACATCGAGGAGGGGTACATCACCATCGAGCACAACGGCCGCAAGGATACCCTGCCCTATCCCAAACAGCCGGGTTCCATGTATCACCTCTCCAAGGTGCACGACAGCCACAACATCCACTTCGCCTGCCGCGTCTGGGGCCTGCGGGCTACCGACCTCAATCAAGGGGTGGTGTACGGCGTGTTAACAGAAGAAACCGGCATGGATGAGGTGCTGATCAACCGCCTCGACTACGATGGCGTGTTCGGCACGGCCCTGAACCGCTTTTGCGTTCAAGCCGCAGTGGGCCACCCCCTGACGGTGTACGGCAAGGGGGGCCAAACCCGTGGCTTCCTGGATATCCGCGATACGGTGCGCTGTGTGGAGCTGGCCATCGCCAATCCTCCTGAGCCAGGTCAGTTCCGGGTGATGAACCAGTTCACCGAGCAATTTAGCGTGGAGCAACTGGCGCTGATGGTGCAAAAGGCCGGAGCCGCCATGGGCCTGAAGGTGGAAATCAACTACTTGGAAAACCCCCGTGTCGAGCTGGAGGAGCACTACTACAACGCCAAAAATACCAAGCTCCTAGACCTGGGCCTACAACCCCACTACCTATCTGACTCGCTTTTGGACTCGCTGCTCAACTTCGCCCTCAAGTACAAAGACCGCGTGGATGTGCGGCAGATCCTGCCCAAGGTGAAGTGGAAGGGCTAGCTCTCCAGGCAAGCTTGGGCCAGGCTCAGCCAGCCGCGGGCCAGATTCTCCAGGTCATAGCCCCCTTCTAACCCGAAGACGGTCTTGCGGGTCACCTCCTCCAGGCAGAGGTGGGCCATGCGGCCAAAGTCTTCCGGCTCCAGCAGCATACTGGCCAAGGGATCCCCTTTGGCACAGTCAAAGCCGGCGCTCACCAGCAGCAAATCCGGTTGGAAGGCCCGCAAAAACGGCAAGACCTTCTCATCGAGAGCTTTTTTGTAGACCGACCAGTCTGACCTGGCAGGCAGAGGCACGTTGCAGAGGTTGCCGTGGATCCCGGTTTCCTCGGCCAAGCCCGTGCCAGGGTAGAGGGGAAACTGATGGATAGAGGCATAGGCCAGTTGGGGGTGACGCTCCACCACCGCCTGCGTGCCGTTGCCGTGGTGCACATCCCAATCGAAAATGGCTACCCGCCTCACCCCCGGCTGATCCAGGGCCCAGAGGGCGGCAATGGCGGCGTTACTGAAGAGACAAAACCCCATTGCCCGTTCCGGCTCCGCGTGATGCCCCGGCGGACGACACAGCACCAAAGCAGGCTGAGCCGTGGTCAAAACCGAGGCCGAAGCAGCAATCCAGGCTCCAACTGCCTGCCGCGCCGCCTCAAAGCTCGCTGGGGAAACGGCGGTATCGGCATCGAGGCGACCCCCTCCTGCCGCAGCCAACTCGGCCACCCGTTGAATGTGCCAGCGCGGGTGTACCCGCTCCAGTTGTGCAAGATCGGCCAAGGGGGGATCCCGCCATTCCAGATGCTCGGCGAAAGAGGCACCGCGCAGCGCCTTGACAATGGCCTGCAGGCGAGCCGGACGCTCGGGGTGAAACGGCCCGGCGTCGTGGCGGAGAAAAGTCTCAGAATAGTAAACGGGCAACATACCAGGGCAAGGTAGCGTTCTTGCAGTCTAGCCTAAGCCCATCTTCCCTCTACCCGTAGAAGGCTTCCGACATGGATCCCGCATAGGGATCAACGCCAAAAGAAGCTTGTTGCAGCTTTTGATTGACCACCTCCCGCACTACCGAGCGGAGCAATTCCAGCTCAGAAGGGTTGAGCTGATCGCGGCTGGGACACTCATCGGCAGCCAGCCACATATAAACAGCAGGAACCCGGTTTAAGATCTGCTGCATCAGCGCTTCCCGCTCCCTGGCATCGTGGAAAACCTGCTGATGGGGGTGCTCAGTACAGAGGACATTTTCCAGTTCTCCCAAAGCCAGGTACTCAACGATATTAACCAACATCTTTTCCATTTGTCCCTCCTAAAAATCCCCGTCGCTCTTAAAACAGGCATTAAACAAAAAGTGCAACTTTCTCCTTTCCTCCTTCGCCGCTCTTTGCCTCGGACTCTTGCCTACAGGCCGGATAGCTGAGCCGGCGGCAGATCCAGTCCACCAGCGGGAAGAGGTTGTGGATTTGTCTGCTAAGATCTCCCCTGCGGCCAATCCTTAGCTCCCTCTATTTGCCCCGTTTGCCCTCCCCTCTGCCGCTGAAAGCAGCCAACAATCAGCAGCCGGAAAATCTCTTCGCTGGTATCCGGTACCAACGAAAAATTATCGGCTTTTTGAGAAGGACAGGGTAGGCCATTTAACAAAGACTATAGAAACTCAACCGCAAGAGGGAAGAAGATCTTACCCAGCTACTCCTCCTCCAATACGCTAACACGTAACTATGTAGGAAGTTATGGGACTATTAAGAAGTTTGCACATTTCTTGACGATCGGCTAACACTTTCGTTTGGCAAAGACACCCACTTGAAGAGCTAAGCGGAGCAACTCTTCGCCTGGCTACAAGCTCTGAAAAGCTGCCAAGATCTAAGGATCTAAAACTATGTCTAGCCTGCTATTGGCAAATCGACTCGCTGAGCCTGGATCCAGAAAGATTCCAGGTCGTAATAGTCTCTTTCCTCCTGCATGAACACATGGACGATGAGATCGGCATAGTCGATCAGTATCCAAGAGCCTGACTCTTGACCTTCGATGCGGCGCGGACTCTGTTGCCACTCCTCCCAAACCTTTTCCTCGATTGCTCGGGCAATGGCCCGTACTTGCGTAAGCGAGTAGCCACTGATCAAAAGGAAGTAATCCGCCAACGTGGAAATTTGGGATACATCCAGCAGGACAATGTCGCCGCCTTTTTTTTCTTCTGCTGCGCGAGCTGCGCTCAACGCCATGCGATAGATGGGATCCCTGGCACGGACAGGCATGGACTGTAGCAACTAAAACCCTCCTGAAACGACTGAATTGACTGGAGACACAATCTCCTCCGAACCTTTTTTACCCAAAGGATGCAGCAGAAAATGATTCCGAGTCATGAGTGTGCGTGGATGGATCACCTGATACCGGTTTAGCAGAAATCTCAGGCTGAGATCGCAAACCCCCACCACAGCTTTAGATAAATCTACAAAAGCTAGTCGTCGCAGATGTTCTAGCTCCGGACTGTTGCCGCGGTTGGGTTCCAGAGCATCGGCTACAAAAACCACACAACTGAGCGGATCCATGCCGGGCCGTCCCAGGGTGTGGTTGGCGATGGCTGCCAAGATCTCCGCATCCTGCACCTGAAATCGCTCCCGTGCCAGCAGGGATCCCACCTCGGCATGGAGAAGGTGGGGCTCGGCCCGCTCGATCTCGTCCAACTCCCGCTCCTGAGCGACGCTCTGCAGCAGTTGCTCCGGGGGGAAGGACTTGGCCAAGTCGTGCATCAGCCCTGCCCAAGCAGCTTTTTGCTCATCCAGCCCATAGTGAGCTGCCAGTTGCCGGGCCATCGCCTCTACCCCCAAGATGTGGCGAAGGCGAGGGGGGGGCACCTGCTCCTGGAGCCAGGCCAACACCTCTTCCCGCCGTAAGACCGGGCTAGTCATTTTGCAACTTCAGCACCGCCATAAACGCCTCTTGGGGCACCTCGACGGTTCCCACCGCCTTCATGCGCTTTTTCCCCTCCTTTTGTTTTTCCAACAGCTTGCGCTTGCGGGTCACATCCCCCCCATAGCACTTGGCCAGGACATTTTTGCGCAGGGCAGGAATAGTTTCGCGGGCTATCACCCGAGAGCCAATTGCTGCTTGAATGGGCACCTCAAACTGGTGGCGTGGGATCAGCTCGCGCAGCTTGGCTACCAAAGACCGGCCCACATAAAAGGCTTTGTCCCGATGCACAATGGTGGACAGAGAATCCACCACGTCGCCGTTGATGAGGATGTCCAAGCGCACCAGGTCGTCGGCGCGGTAACCCACCATTTGGTAATCCATACTGGCGTAGCCGCGGGTGCGAGATTTCAGTTGATCGAAAAAGTCGGTGACCACTTCTGCCAGCGGTAGCTCATACACGAGCGTAGTTCGACCCTGCGCCAGGTATTTCATGTCCTTAAAGGTGCCGCGTTTGGTCTCGCACAGCTCCATCACGGTACCGACAAATTCCTCAGGAAGAATCACCTCTACCCTCACAATCGGCTCCTCAATGCTGGTGCGCTCGTTGGGGGGAGGCAGCTTGCTGGGATTGTCTACCCGAATCACAGAGCCATCGTTGAGGGTAACCTGATACACCACCGTCGGAGCGGTGATCACCAAATCCAGGTTGTATTCCCGCTCCAGGCGTTCCTGCACCACCTCCATGTGCAGCAGGCCCAAGAAACCACAGCGGAAGCCAAAGCCCATCGCAGGGGAAACTTCCGGCTCAAAGTAGAGGGCGGCATCGTTGAGCTTCAGTTTTTCCAGAGCTTCTTTGAGTTCGGCGTATTGATCGGAGTTGCTGGGGAAGAGGCCGCAGAAGACCATCGGCTTGGCTTCTTTGTAGCCGGGCAGAGGCTCAGAGGCCTTGCGATGGACAAGTGTGATGGTATCCCCGACACGGGCGTGCTCGACACTTTTAATGGCGGCGGCAATGTAGCCCACTTCCCCAGCATGGAGAGACGCAACGGACTCTTGATGAGGGCGCATCACCCCCAGCTCGGTAATTTCGTATTCCCGACCGGAGGCCATGAAGCAGATCTTATCTCCCGTCTTCACCTCCCCATCCATGATGCGCACATAGACAATCACGCCGCGGTAGGAGTCGTAGTAGCTATCGAAAATTAGGGCCCGCAAGGGATCCGCCACTGTATCCCGCGGCGGGGGCACCCGCTGCACAATGGCCTCCAGAATCTCTTGAATGCCAATACCCACCTTGGCAGAGGCCAAGATCGCTCCGCTGCAATCGAGGCCGATGACCTGCTCGATCTCGGCGATCACCCGCTCCGGCTCCGCCCCCGGCAGGTCGATTTTGTTAATGACCGGGATGATCTCCAGGTTGTTCTCCAGGGCCAGATAGACGTTGGCCAGGGTCTGCGCCTCCACACCTTGAGAGGCATCCACCACCAGCAGCGCCCCTTCGCAGGCGGCCAGGGAGCGGGAGACTTCGTAGGTAAAGTCCACATGCCCCGGCGTATCGATGAGGTTGAGGACATAGTCTTGGCCGTCTTGGGCGCGGTAGTTCATGCGGGCCGCCTGCAGCTTGATGGTGATGCCCCGCTCCCGTTCCAGTTCCATGTTGTCCAACAGTTGCGGCTTCATCTCGCGGGCTGAAACGGTGCCGGTCGCCTCCAGCAGCCGGTCGGCCAGGGTGGATTTACCGTGGTCGATGTGGGCGATGATGGAAAAGTTGCGAATGCGGGAGACGGGAACGTCGGTCATAAAAACCTGGTTGGGGCAAAGATTTTTTACAATGCTAGCCTCTTTGGCCCTCTGCCTGGGCCAAGGTTGCCCAGAAGTTAAAGTGGCTGGGACAGCTTTTCCCGGCAACGCCGACGATGGCCGGTGTAACAGATGGGTCGCTTGCGTGGCAGCAATTTTACCAAGCAGACTTTCTCTCAAGGCGGAGAAACCCGAAGGACCTCAGGTGGGTTGTGACAACTCCGCCGGGGAGCTGTGGGGCCAGCTCGAGAGTAGAGGGATCGGCCCTACTTATCCAGCTTCTCGATGTAGGGGCGAATGTCGTTGAGGTCGATGTAGCGATCGGTGGCATTGCGCAGCTCGCGGGCGATCATTCCTTCAGTGGAGACGACTGTAATCAAAGTGTTTTTGGAGCGCAACAGCTCAACGGCCCGCTCAAAATCGCCATCGCCGCTAAACAAGATGATCCTGTCGTATTGCCCAACCGTGTTGAACATATCGATGACGATCTCGATATCCAGGTTGGCCTTCTGGGAGTAGCGGCCAGAGTCTTCGTCTCGATACTCTTTAAGGATCTTGGTGCGCACCGTAAAACCCAAGCTGATCAGAGCATCTCGAAAGGCCCTTTGATCGTTGGGATCCTTGATGCCGGTGTACCAAAATGCGTTGACTAGCTCGACGTTGGGCTGTGACCTGACAAAATAATCCAAGACTCGGCGCGGGTCGAAAAACCAGCCATTTTTTTGTTGAGCATAAAACATATTGTTCCCATCGATAAAGATGGAAACCCGCGTGACGGGATGGCGAAACATAAAGATTTTTCTCGGAATAAAGGTGGACTGGTCAGGAAAAGAGGGTGAAAACGAGAGTGTCGATTATCCTAAGGTAAGGGTGGCCACGGCAGGCCAGCGCCTGCTGATACCGATCACCCATCATAGCGAAAACAGGGATCTTTTTCCCTAGCCATTAGCCCAGGCGCCTTTGGAGATCAGGGTGGGTTCCGGCTGCCGCAGGGCATAGCTGGATCCAGGGCGGTCGGCTTGGCTAACGTACAGCTCTGCCAATTGTCGGGCCAGGTTGCGGATGCGCCCAATGTAGAGGGTGCGCTCGGCTACGGCAATGACGCCGCGGGCATCGAGCAGGTTGAAGGTGTGGGAGCACTTGAGCACATAGTCGTAGGCGGGCAGGAGCAGCGACACCGCCAGCCGATCGGGAAGCACCTGTTTTTGCAGCTTCTGCTGTGTGGTTTCGATCAGGCGCTTGGCTTCAGCTTCGTAGAGGCGGAACAGCTCCAGCAGCATCTCGGGATCCGAATACTCGAAGTTGTAGTAGGACTGCTCCACCTCGTTTTGGAAATAGATTTGCCCATAGGTAATCCGGCCTAGGGAAGGGTGCTCACCCCAGCAGAGGTCGAAAACCGAGTCCACCCCCTGTAGGTACATGGCCAGGCGCTCTAGGCCGTAGGTAATCTCCACAGAAACGGGGCGACAATCCAGCCCGCCCACTTGCTGGAAGTAGGTGAATTGGGTTATTTCCATGCCATCTAGCCACACTTCCCAGCCCACACCCCAAGCCCCCAAGGTGGGAGATTCCCAATCATCTTCCACAAAGCGAATGTCGTGTTCTGCCGGGTCAATGCCCAGGGCCCGCAGGCTCTCCAGGTACACCTCCTGGATGTCGTCGGGGGAGGGCTTGATCAGAACCTGGTACTGAAAGTAGTGCTGCAGACGGTTGGGGTTTTGGCCGTAGCGCCCATCGGTGGGGCGGCGACAAGGTTCCACATAAGCCACCCGCCAGGGATCCGGCCCCAGGGCGCGCAAAAACGTGTGGGGGCTCATGGTGCCGGCGCCTTTTTCCAGGTCGTAGGGTTGCAGGATGAGGCAGCCTTGCTCCCCCCAAAACTGCTGCAGGCGAAAGATCAAGTCCTGAAAGGTGTGGGCTGACATACCAAGGGCTGAGCAGGGATACCTTATCCTACCAATCTCCCCCCTCAGTCGATCAGCTCTTCTTGATCGGCATCCGCTGGGTCTGAGTGGTTCCACTCGATGGGCGGCATTTGGTCGAAGGCTTGTTTGAGGGCGCTGATACATTTACGCTGAACACTGCTGAACATCACTGTTCAACTATGCAGCGATAGCATTCTGCTTGTTTCCATTCGCGTTAGCGGGACGGAG